>NZ_VRYY01000171.1 GCF_015731765.1 Nitratidesulfovibrio oxamicus | reverse complement strand
GTCATGGCCGAGGCGGCCCGCACGGGCCGGGTGGCGGTGCTGGGCGGCGCGGCGCTGGAGCGCGTGGCGGGTGAGAAGGGCTGGCGCGTGGAGCGCGTCCTTTAAACCGCACGTGTCCTTTCGTCCGTTGACGCGCATCATGGTCAACGGGCGAAAGTCCTGCGCCAGGCGACGTCGGCCGGGTCGTTCCGGCTCCGTTGTTCCCCATCGCAACGGCCCTGTTGCGCTGGCCGGGTACACGGTATAGGAACAGCCAGACCACGCCCCACATCGCGAGGAGACCCATGAAGCAAGCCATAGACGTGTTTCACGAGTACATCGCCCGCAACGGCCTGAAGGTTACCCCGCAGCGCATGCTCATCGTAGAGGTGTTCATGAGTGCTGGCGGGCACCTGACAACCGAGGAACTGTACGAGCGGGTGAAGGCCACGGATCCTTCCGTGGGGCAGGCCACGGTGTATCGCACCATGAAGCTGTTGTGCGATTCCGGCCTGGCCAAGGAAGTACACTTCGGCGACGGAGTGGCCCGTTACGAGCAGAAGTACGGCAGCAAGCACCACGACCATCTCATCTGCGAAGCCTGCGGAGAGAACATCGAGGTGCTGGACGACGAGATAGAACGGCTGCAGGAAGACCTGGCGCGCCGCCATGGCTACGTGCTGACCTCGCACCGCATGTATCTGTTCGGGGTGTGCGGCAAGTGCCGCTCGGACGGAAAGCGCCGCCCCGCGCGTGAAGACTGAGCGGCGTACCTGCCTTCCGCCTCCCCCCTCGCCAACGCATTGCCGGTCGCCTGACCGGCCTGTACCCGCAATATGCCGCAAGATAACGGGCCGCCCTTCGGGCGGCCCGTTTGCGTTGCATACCCGCGGAGGCAGCGCATGGTGGAAACAGGAGTTGTCAGTGATAACCCGGGTTTCCATCTGCGCCTTTCTGCCTCTGGTTCAATATCCCGGAAGTATTGAAAATGTGCTCCATGAGGTGTTTGGCACGCCTCTTGATTATGAGGTGAAGCACACCATCGCACTGCCAGCGGTGGCGGCAAATCGCAAGGAGGAGCACCCTAGCATGGCAACCAACGACAGCAACGTCGTCGTCGACCAGGGGCAATCGCGCCTGTCCGACCTGTGGACCAAGGAAGACTACTGGGCCATCTGGCTCGGTTTCATCATCATCATCGCGGGCATCTGCATCTACCTGCTGAATCCCCCGGCGGAATACGGCGAGAAGATCGCCAAGGCCAACTCCGTCATGGCCGCCGAGGCGCAGCGTGCCCCGTTCAAGACCATCGCCTACTACAAGGCCCAGGACGACAAGGCCAAGGTAAAGGCCATGGACAGCCCCACCGGCAAGGCCGTTTCCGCCTTCCTGAAGAAGCCGGGCGGGTGGAGCAGCAATCCGCTTGATTCCTTTGTCGTCAGCAAGGAAGCCGCCGACGCCAAGGCCGCCGCCAATGCGGAGAAGGCCGTGGAAGCCAAGGCCAAGGCCGATGTCGCCATGGCCGCCGCCGTGGCCGCCGAAGCCTCTGCCGCCGACGCCGCCTTTGCCGACGCCAGCCTGAACGACGGGGCCACGGCCAAGATCGCCGAATGGCGCGCCGCCGCCGCCAAGGCCAAGTCCGCCGCGGACAAGGCCAAGTCCAAGCCCGTTAACCTGTTGACCAGCCTGCCGCTGCTCATGGCGGGCATGGGCCTGTTCTTCGCCATCGGCATGAAGTTCATGGGCAAGTCGGTGCCCGGCTTCCTGCTGGGCTTCGTCGGCGTGTTCGTGGTGGCGTGCCTTGCCACCATGATGGGTGGCCAGGCGACCATGAAGTACTGGGGCATCGGCACCGAAGCCTGGGCCATCATCATCGGCATGCTCATCGCCAACACCGTGGGCACGCCCAAGTGGATCAAGCCCGCCCTGGAAGTGGAATACTTCATCAAGACCGGCCTCGTGCTGCTGGGCGCCGAAGTGCTGTTCGACAAGATCATCGCCATCGGCATTCCCGGCATCTTCGTGGCCTGGGTGGTCACCCCCATCGTGCTCATCAGCACCTTCATCTTCGGCCAGCGCATCCTGAAGATGGAATCCAAGACCCTGAACGTGGTCATCTCGGCGGACATGTCCGTGTGCGGCACCTCTGCCGCCATCGCCACCGCCGCCGCGTGTCGGGCCAAGAAAGAGGAACTGACCCTCTCCATAGGCCTGTCGCTGGTGTTCACCGCCATCATGATGATAGCCATGCCCGCCTTCATCAAGGCCGTGGACATGCCGCAGATTCTCGGCGGCGCCTGGATGGGCGGCACCATCGACGCCACCGGCGCGGTGGCCGCGGCTGGCGCCTTCCTGGGTGAAAAGGCCCTGTACGTGGCCGCCACCATCAAGATGATCCAGAACGTGCTGATCGGCGTCACCGCCTTCGGCGTGGCCGTATACTGGTGCACCCGCGTGGAATGCCGCGAGGGCCATTCGGTGGGCGTGAGCGAAATCTGGCACCGTTTTCCCAAGTTCGTGCTGGGCTTCCTCGCGGCGTCGATCATCTTCTCGCTGATCAGCGGCAGCCTTGGTCCGGACATGGGCAAGGTCCTGCTTGACCAGGGCGTGCTGAAGGGCCTTACCGCCTCCGCGCGCGGCTGGTTCTTCTGCCTTGCCTTCACCGCCATCGGTCTCGCCACCAACTTCCGCGAACTGGCCCACTACTTCAAGGGCGGCAAGCCGCTCATCCTGTACGTGTGCGGCCAGAGCTTCAACCTGGTGCTTACCCTGACCATGGCCTACATCATGTTCTACATCGTGTTCCCCGAGATAACCGCAAAGATCTAGGGGACATGTCGGAGCCCGCCCCAATCCGCGGGGGCGGGCTCCCCCTTCCGGGAGCCTTCATGCGACAATCGTTGCAGCATACTTTCATGGGGCGGCTTGCCGCCTTCGGCGTTTCCGTGGCGGTGCTGTGGGCGCTGTTTTTCGTTGTCGGGCCGCGCGTTGTGGCGCACCTGCCGGCGTTGCAGCACTATGGCGAAGTCCAGGACATCTACGGCATCCGCAGCGGTCAGCTGTACTACACCGATGTCGAGATGTCGCAGCAGGCGGAGATCAACTCCCGCTCCACCTGGCGGTTCACCCCCACCGGGCCCGCGTCTGGTGCATCTGGTGCAACTGGCACGGCCGACTGAGGCTGCGGGGCTGCACACGCCCTGCTGATGGCCCTACGGGCGCGCCCTGTTGAGCCGGTACGTCTGGCGCCGCCGATGTGTCTGGTGTCTCTGGTGCAGTCTGCGCATCCGGCACATCTGGCGCATCCGGCGCATCTGGGGTCTCTGACGTACCCGCGCGTCCGGTGTTCCCCGACGTTCCTTGACGGGGTTCATGACGGCGGCTAGGCTGGCACATCTTCTCATCCCAACGATGCGGCCGGTACCACCGGCCGTTCCCGCGCATGTACATTCCAAAACCGCATACTCTCCAGCACAAGTTCCTTGCCGGTCTGGCCGTTGCGGTCATCGGCCTGGGCGGACTGTTCGCCACGGTGCTGTACATGCACCTGCGCACGGTGCTGGAAGAAGAGGTGCACGCCAAGGCCCACCTGGTCTTCTCGCAGATCGACGCCATCCAGGGCTTCGTGCGCGAGGCGTTGCGCCCGCGCATGATGGAAACCCATCCCGGCGAATTCATCATCGAGGCCATGTCCTCGTCGTACATTTCGCGCCAGGTCATGGACCGCATGGACAGCGACGGCACAGGGCACATCTACCGCCGCGTGGCCATGGGGGCGCGCAATCCGGACTTTGAAGCCACCCCCCACGAGCGCGGGCTGATCAGCCACTTCCGCATGAACCCGGAACAGTCGCTGTGGACCGGCTACGACACGGTGGGCGGCAAGCAGTATTACGTCATCGCCCGTCCGGTGGCCTTTTCCGCACCCTGCATGGTCTGCCACGGCGACCCGGCGGACGCCCCGCCGCAACTGGTGGAAATGTACGGAGACAGGGGGTTTGGCCAGGAACTGGATGGCATTGCCGGGCTGGACTACGTGGGGGTGCCCGTTTCCGACGCGGTGTCGCACCTGCGTCAGTCCATCACCACCTATTTCGCCTTTCTCATCGTGTGCGCGCTGATCTTCTTTTCCTCGGCCAACGTGGTGTTTCGCGTGCTGGTGGTGCGCAACCTGCGCCGCCTGACCGGGGTGTTCCGCCGTACTTTGGGAGAGGGGCCCGATGGAGCGGAAGGGGGAGACGGACCGGATGGAGCAGGCGGGGGCGACGGCGTAAACGGGGGCGTCAGGCCCGCCGCGCTCATTGCGCGGCTGGAACAGGGCGACGAGATCGAGGAGCTTGTGGACGGCATAGAGCAGGTGGCCCACCACCTGGCCGACGCCCGTGCCCGCCTGCAAAGCTACGCCGACAACCTGCGCCAGATGGTGGACGAGCGCACCGCAGAGCTTTCGCGCGAGGCGGGCGAGCGCCGCGCCGACGTGGACCTGTTCGTGAAGCTGTTCGAGGACATGCGCGGCCTGCGCACCCGCGACAAGCTGTGGCGCTACGCCCTGCCGCAGATCGCCCGGCGTTTCGGTGCGCGCCGCATCGCCTACGTGTGCACCTTTGCCTCGCACAATTTCTACGCCTGGCCGGAGCGCGACCGGCGGCCCGACCTGCCCGCGCCGCTGGCCGACGTGCTGACCGGCGGGTGCGCCCTGTTGCGCGGGGCCAGCATCTTCGTGCCGGTGGAAGCCCAGGCCGGAGCAGCGGAAGGTTTGCTGTGCCTGGAATGGGACGACGCCGACGACGCCGCGCGCCAGAACCTGGACGTGCTGGCGGCGCTGGGGCGGCAACTTGGCACCGTTGCCGAAAACCTTTCGGCCCTGGACCGTCTGGTGCGTCACATGGACGTGCTGCAATCGGTGTTCGAGGGCATCCGCGACCCGCTGGCGCTGGTGGACGGCTCCGGTTCGGTGATCATCGCCAACGAGGGCGCCCGGCGCTTGTCGCTGGAGCTTTCCGGCGGGGCCGTACCCTCTGGCGATCTGCTGGCCGCCCTGCGTGGTGGTGACGGCGGCGCGCCGGGCGACAGCCCCGGCGGCGCTCGCGCCATCGGAGCGCACGCTGGCG
>NZ_VRYY01000170.1 GCF_015731765.1 Nitratidesulfovibrio oxamicus | reverse complement strand
AGCCTGATCGGCGCGGCGGCGGGCGGCGGCGCGTTCTGGCTTGTGCTGGCGGGCTTCAAGCGGGCGCGCGGCATAGACGGCATGGGCCTTGGCGACGTGAAGCTGATGGCGCTCATCGGCGGGCTGTGCGGCTGGCAGGCCTTGCCCGTGGTCACGCTGCTGGCGGGCCTTTCGGCCCTGCTGGCCGCCGCGTGGTTCTTGCGCCGCCGCGAAGCGGGGCTGTCCGCCCGCGAGGTGGCCATTCCCTTCGGACCGTTCCTCAGCCTGGGGGCCATGGTCTACATGCTGTACGGCCCGGCGCTGGTGCGCTGGTGGTTCGGGTTTGTCACCGGCAAGCCGGTGTAGCCAGCAGGTATCGGTTGTCCGTTGTTTCAGGGGCGTTTTCCAACGCAGGATTTTCGTTCGTTGGCAAGGAAAACAAGCCCGCCATGGGGAGTGCGGCAGCCGTTATGCGAGTCTTCGAGCATTACGGATGGCGACCGCAACGCGTACTCTTGTCGTATTCGACCGAGCCTTAGCCGTTAGGCGAGCGCATGGCGCGAGTCCTACGGATAAGGACAGCAAAGCTATGGCAGGCGAAGTTTGGCCGCGCTGCGCACGATGCCCGTATCGCTGCTGCCCCCATCCGTACGGCTCGCAGACTCGCCTACGGCTGGGGCAAGGCTCGCAAGCTCGCTTAACGGGCACGTTACGCGCCCTTCGGGTCGGTTAGCCAACGGGCGAAAAGGCAAGTTGGCCCAGCCCCTACCGTGAAAGGCGCGCATAGGTATCCATCACCTTGGCCACGTACTGCTGCGTTTCCGGTATGGGCGGAATGCCCCCGTGCCGGGCCACCCGTTCCGGCCCGGCGTTGTAGGCGGCCAGCGCCAGCGGCAACTCGCCGAAGCGGTCCATGAGCGTTTTCAGGTAGCGCACGCCGCCTTCCACGTTGGCGTCGGCGTCGAACGGCGCGGAAACCCCCAGGTCGCGCTGGGTGCCGGGCATGATCTGCATCAGCCCCTGCGCCCCGGCGGGCGAAACCGCCGTGGGGTCATAGTTCGATTCCACGGCAATCACCGCCTCCACCAGGCGCGGGTCCACCCCATGGCGCGCGCCGTGCTTGGCTGCCAGCCCCTTGATGCCCACCGGCCCCACGGCCTTGACCAGTTCCTGCACCCGAAACCGCCCGAACACCCGGTAGCGCGTGTCGCCCTTTGGCTTGTCGGTCAGGTGCACCACGCCGTCCTCGTCCACGTAGCGGTAGATGGTGACGATGTCAGCAGCGGCGGCGGAGCGGACGAAAACGCCGCTACCCCCGGCGGGTGCGGCAAGGGCCAGCGCCAGCGCTGCGGCCAGCAGGGCCGTGCGGCCCCGTCCGCGCCATCTAACGGGCATGGCTGATGCGGCCTTCGTGGTGTATGGTGCTGCATGGGGGCCGGATGCCGGAGCGGGCATCGAACGTGGCCTGAATGTCATATGATGCATGGGAGGTGCCGATGTTCTCACTGCGTAAGCCGGGTGCGCCGCTGGCGGCATTGCTGGTGGCCGGGTTGCTGGTTGCGCCGGGCGTGGCCCTTGGCGGCAAGGTCTACATCTGGACCGACGAAAAGGGCGTGAAGCATATTTCCGACAAGCCCCCGGCGCAGGCCCCCGCCGACATGAAAAGCCTTTCCGCCACGCCCGGCGAGGGTCGGCCCGCCGAGTCCGGATCCGCAGGCGGGGCAGGGGCCCCCATTCCCGGCGTCGTCCTGCCCGGCGCGGAAGGGGCGCACGTGGTGGATGGCGTGCTGGTGGGGGCGGACGGCCAACCCGTAACGGGGCCGGACGGCCAACCCGTGCGTTTCGGCCCCGATGGCCAGCCCCTGCAACCCGGCATGCCCGGCATCGGTCCCGATGGCCAGATGCTGCCCGCCGTGCTGTCCGCGCCGGACCCAAAGGACGAGGAACGCGCGGCCCTGCAACGCCGCCTGGAGGAACTCCAGAAGGAAAAAGAGGCCTACGACCTGGCCAACCGGCGTGCCCGCTCCGCTGGCGACGGCTACGCAAAGCAGCGTTCGCGCTACCACCAGAACGAGGTGGAAGGCCGCATCAACGAGGTGGAAAGCCGTCTCAGGCTGCTGGACACGGACGGCGATTCCTCCGGCGGCGAAAACGCGCAGTAGAGTTCCATACCCACATCGCCACGCTTGCGCGCCCCCTGAACCATCGGGGGGCGCGTCTGTTTTCCTGCGTTGGCTGCGTTATGCACGCCGTGCAACACGCCATGTGCGTCACCCCGCGCCGCCCTCCGTCCGGCGTTCACCGCGTCGCTCACCCCCGCGCCCGCATCACCCCGGGCCTGTTGCGTCCCCTACTGCTGGATGGGCGGCAGAAAGCCCTGCCCGCCGCGCAGGTCAAGCTGCATGGCAAAGTCGTCGAAGGCAACCCGGTTGCCGGTGGTGCCCGCCGTGACCAGTGCTATGCCTTCCGACGGCGCGGTGGTGCTGGTGTCCGGCGTGCGGAAGCGGTCCAGCTTCAGCACGCTGCGGGTCATGGTGGTGGAAACAATGATTTCCGAAAGCCCGGTGGCGGTGTTTACCGCTTCCCATTCCACCAGGGTGAAGTTGTCGTCCACGTTGGTGCCGGTCTGGGTCAGGGTCCACTTGGCGTAGTCGTCCGGCGTCCACTTGGGCACGCCGCCCAGCGTCAGGCGCGGATTGGCGTTGCGGTTTTCATCGTTGACCACGCGGTTGGCGGTGCCAGCCGCCGTCGTTTTGCCGTAGTACACGCGGAGGTATTCCGATTTGGACGCGGCAAGGGCGGAGTTGGACGTGGCGTGCTCGACGCCATCCACGCGCAGGGGGGCGTTGCTGGCGAAGGAGCCTTCGATGTTGGTCAGCGCCAGCGTGCCGGATGTGTTGTTGTTCCAGGCCCCGGTGGAACTCCACCCGCCCGCCGTCACGATGGGCGGCCCGATGACCCGCCCGCGCCCGGTGGTGCTGCTGCCGGACGTGGTTTCCACGAAGTCGCCGTAGTTGAAGTCCCGCGTACCGGTGCCGCCCCCTGCGCCGCTGAACGAAAGCTCCCTGCCTTCGGCAATGCGCATGAGCATGGTGGACCAGTCGACCATGCGATACGTGGTGGGGGCGGCGTCATTGTCCCTGGTGACGATGTTCGAAGCGAACAACCGCTTGTACGCAAGCCATCTGAAACTGCCACTTTCGCGCGACCACAGCAGAATCACAGGATGGGAGTACTGGTACTGCGTCGATGTCTGGGTGCCGATAAACGGGCGCGAACTGGTGTAGGTTTGCGTCTCCGGGGTGTAGGTGACCGAAGGCGACCCGGATACGGTCACGGGTGTAAAGAGTGGCCCCGGAGAGGACGACGACGTGTAGTTGGGCACGAAGTTGCTGTCCAGTTCCGTTGAGAGCGTATAGTTGCTCGGCCAGGACGGCCAGTCGGGACATCCGATGACGCAAAACCGTGATATTTGCTTGTACCTGTAAGTGCGCATGTACGAAAGGCCCAGCGCGTTCAGGTCCTCGCCGTTCTGTTCGCCCCGGAACAGCATGCCGCCGAAGTGCTGCAACTGCATGGTATCCGACTGGTTGAGGTACATTTTTACCTGTGCGTCGTAGCTCAGGTTGTACCCGGCGTCGACCCAGGCCTGGGCCATGTTCACGTCGGTGGCGGTCCAGTTGAAAAAGATGCTGCTCCAGTAGTTGCTTTCCGTCCACCAGCCCAGAATTGCCCGCAGCACGGCCAGCAGCCACGACGCCAGCGATCCGTTGGTGGGGCCGGTGGTGGCAAGCTGCATGCTGGTGATGGTCAGGGCGTTGTTGCCGTTCACCTGTGCTATGGCGTGGCCGCCCAGTTCGCCCCGGTCAGAACCGCCCGTAACCCAGTTGGACGTGGTAAGGCTGGTGCTGTCGAAGGTATCCACGTAGCTGGCCTTGTTGAAGGCCCCGCCCGTAACCCAGCCGATGGGCACGTTGTAGGTGACCAGCCGTCGCGTGCCGTTGGGCGAAACCCCGGTGGAGCGCAACTCCACAAAGGCTTCCAGCGTGAAGTCGGCGTCTGTGCTGGCGGATGTGCTGATGTTGCGCCAGGTGGTGTTCTGCCCGTCGGCAAGGCGCACGTCGCGCAGGGTAGAGCCGTTGCGTTCGCGGTACACATAGGCCACGCCGCCGCTGTTGCCCCCGCCGCGAATGGTGAACATGCCGTTGTACTGCGGAAAGTTGGCCAGCGCGCTGGCGTTGCCGGACCCGAGGGAAAGATCGCCCCCTTCCGTGCTCAGGCTGACGGTATTGGTCACCCGCGAAGAAAGAAACACGTCCGTGCCCTGCGTTACAGAGGTGGGCAACCCCTGTGCCGAACCGGTCATGCCGCTGCCGTTGCGGATGCCGTTGAAGGTGATGGTATTGGTGCCGAACGACAGCCCGCTGAAATACACGGTGGTGCTGGTGTTGCCTATGCGCAGCCTGCCGCTGGCCCCGCTGGTCAGCCCCGGTGGCCGGGTGCCGTACACGCGCGCCTGCAGCGTGGTGGACCCGGCGGCGGTAGAGCTTGTCACCTCGAACCAGTAAGGCCGGGCCTCAAGTTCGAACGAGCCTACACCGCCGGAAAGCACGTAGGGCCGGGTGGAAAAGTCCGCCAGCAGGTTCTTGCGGGCCAGGTCCGCATCGCTGGCGCTGTCACCCGCGTGCAGGAACATGCTGGCCGCCGCGTTGAAGCCCGATTCCGCAAGGTAGTACGCCCGGTCGCCCTCGGTGGCGAAATAGCCGCTCTGGGTGGACGAGGTCATCAGGGTAACCGCGCTGGCCGCCAGCACGGCAAAGGCCACGATGGTGACGATGGTGCTCAGCAGCACCGCCCCCCGCTGGGCCTGCATGGCGGGGCCATGCCCGATGTGCCGCGCATGTCCGCCATGTTCGGCCACCCCTGTCAGACTGGCCTGCCCCGACAGCTTTGCCTGCCCCGCCTGTCCTGTACGCCAGTCGCGCCTGCTACGCCCGGCGCGCCCGGCGCGTATGCCCCGGCCCAGCAGGCAGCCCAGCGCCACGCACAGCAACAGCGAAAGGGCAAGCTGCACCGGGGCATGCAGCCCCAGTTGGGCCAGCGCCGCCACC
>NZ_VRYY01000169.1 GCF_015731765.1 Nitratidesulfovibrio oxamicus | reverse complement strand
ACGGCGCCGCCCGCACCGCCGGGCGCGACCCCGCCGGGGTGACCCTGGTGGCCGTGTCCAAGTATCACCCCGCCGCCAGCGTGGCCGCGCTGGCCGCTGCCGGGCAGCGTGATTTTGGCGAGAATTATGTGCAGGAAGCACTACGGAAACAGACCGAAGTTGCCGATATGACGGGCATGGGTCCGGATGCGGCATCCGGAACGACGGCGGCGGGGGGCGCAACCCCGCGCTGGCATTTCATCGGCCACCTGCAAAGCAACAAGGCCAAGGACGTGGTGGGGCGCTTTGCGCTGCTGCACACCGTGGATTCGGAAACCCTGGCCCGCAAGCTGGACCAGCGGCTTTCCGGCATGCCCGCGCAGGGGGCCGGGGGCGTTGCGCCCGGTCAGGACATCTTGCTGCAGGTGAACATAGGTGACGAGGAGCAGAAATCCGGGGTGGACCCGGACGACCTGCCCGCCCTGGCGGACGCCGTGCTGGCCCTGCCGCGCCTGCGCCTGCTGGGGCTGATGTGCATGCCGCCCATTTTCGACGACGGCGAGGCCTCGCGCCCGTACTTTGCCCGGTTGCGCGAGCTGCGCGATGCGCTGTCCGCCCGTGTGGGCCTGCCCCTGCCGCACCTGTCCATGGGCATGTCGCACGACGTGGAAGTGGCCGTGGCCGAAGGGGCCACCATCGTGCGGGTGGGGACGGACATTTTCGGCCCGCGCCCGGTTCGCATCTGACTCTAAATGGTCTTTTCGTCCGTTGGCTGACCGATCCGAAGGGCGCGCAGCGTGCCCGTCAAGCGAGTCTGCGAACTTTACGGGCATCGAGCGCAGAGCGGTCAAACGTCGCCCGCCATAACTTTGCTGTCCTTATCCGTAAAGGTTCGCAAGCTCACCTAACGGCTAAGGCTCGGTCGAATTCGACAAGAGCGCGATGCGGTCGCCATCCGTGCTGCCCGAAGACCCGCGCACGGCTGCCGCATGCTCACTCATGGCGGGCTTGTTTTCCTTGCCAACGAACGAAAGGCCCGATTTAGAACCCTCGGTTGGCGAAGGTTATATCGGAAACCGACCACCGACCGCCCGCCACACGCGGGGCACGAACCAAACGCCCGCGCACGCAGCAGGGGTACCGCATGGATCTGGCAACCGTACTCGGCATCCTCATCTCGTTCGGGCTCATCGGCACGGCGCTGTCCATGGGCGGCAATCCACTGTTCTTCGTGGATTCGGCGGCCCTGCTCATCGTGCTGGGCGGCACCCTGGGGGCGGCGCTGGTGCACTACCCGCTGCCGGTGGCCCTGCGCGTGCTGGCCATCACCCGCAAGGCCTTCGCCACCCGGCTGCATCGCATCGACCTGGTCATCGACCAGTTCATGGAATTCGCCCACCGCGCCCGGCGAGAAGGCCTGCTGTCGCTGGAACCCGCCGTGCGCAACCTGGATGACCCCTTCCTGCGCAAGGGGTTGCAGCTGACCATCGACGGGCTGGAGCCCGACGCCATCCGCGAGATCATGGAAAGCGAGATCGCCGCGCTGGAGACGCGCCACTCCATGGGGGTGGACATCTTCAACGCGCTGGCCTCGTACGCACCGGCGCTGGGGCTGGTGGGCACGCTCATCGGCCTGGTTCAGATGCTGCGCTCCATGAACGATCCCTCGTCCATCGGCCCGGCCATGGCCGTGGCGCTCATCACCACCTTCTACGGGGTGGTGCTGGCCAACCTGATCTTCCTGCCGCTGGCGGGCAAGCTGCGCCACCGCAGCAAGGAAGAGGTGCAGCTGATGGAAATGCAACTGGAAGGCATCCTGGCCATCGCCAGGGGAGAAAATCCGCGCATCATCCTGGAAAAGCTGAGCTGCTATCAGCCGCCGCGCGAGCGGCGCACCAACTAGGCGACCCCGCCCAGCCCCGGAGCACGGACCATGGCGCGCAACAGGCGGAAACCGCAGCCCGCAGGCATCACCCAGCCGCCGTGGCTCATCACGTATTCCGACCTGATGACCCTGCTGCTGACCTTCTTCGTGCTGCTGGTGGCCATTTCGGTCATCGACGAGCGGCGCAGGGTCTTGGCCGTGGGGTCGGTGGCGGGCAGCTTCGGGCAGGAACAGGGCACCGCCAGCCCGCGTGAACCGGCGGACGGTCGCCCCGTGCCGGGCGTCGTCCCCATGGGTGACGCGCCCCCGCGCGGTCGCGACCTGACCCCCCTGCGCGACATGCTGTGGGAAGATGCCGAGCGCGACATCAACTACCAGGAAAACGGCTACATCCAGATTTTTTCCATCAACGACGAGGTGCTGTTCCGCACCGGCTCGACGGATCTGACCGAACGCGGCGCGGCCCTGCTGGCGCGCGTCGCTCCGGTGCTGCGCGGGGTGGAGCATCCGGTTCTGATCGCCGGGCACGCCTCGCCCGCGCGCGACGAAGAGGGCATCCTGTTCCGGCTGCGCGGCGATGAAAAAGACCTGCCCACGCCGTGGCGGCTTTCGCTGGGGCGGGCCACGGCGGTGTACCGCAAGCTGTCCGACCTTGGCGTGCCGCGTGGCCGCATGCTCATGGAAGCCCACGGCGACACGCGTCCCCGCTTCGACAACCTGACTCCCGACGGGCGGCGCGCCAACCGGCGCGTGGACATCGTGCTCGACCGGCGCAACGCCGAATGGGCGCGCCGCATGGAATCCCTGAAGGAGGGCGCCCCCGTGCGCGAGACCTTCCAGTACAAGGGGTTCCGGTTCGATTTCGCCATGCCCGGCGGCGGGGCGGGCAGCGGTGGGGCGTCAGGCGCCGGTTCGGGGCAGAATCCCGGCCCGGAATCCGACCAGGAATCCGCCCGGAGTGGAGGAGGGAACTGAGATGGCCGACATCCCGCAGTCCTCCGCGTCACCGCATGCGCCCCCGCAACCGCACGGCCCCGCGCGCCTTCCGCACCGTACCCGGGCAGAGGACAAGCCCCGCCAGCCGTGGCTGCTGACCTATTCCGACCTTGTCACCCTGTTGCTGGCCTTTTTCGTGCTGCTGCTGTCCATGTCGTCCATGAACCGGGTCACCCTGTCGCGCATCGGCAGCCATTTCGGCGAGGCGGGCGAACAGGCCGCTGGCGTCACCGGTATGGTGCCGGAACGCATCCGGCTGCTGGAACCGCTGCTGGCGCGCCCCGCGCAGGTGTTCGCCCACCAGCGCGAGATCAAGGAACTGTTGTTCCCCGGTGCCGAGTTGCCCCCCGGCATCGACCGAAGTACACTGGACAAGAACCTGCGGATACTGGAACATCCGGAGGGAGTGGTGCTGGCCCTG
Organism: Nitratidesulfovibrio oxamicus; assembly: GCF_015731765.1. Taxonomy (GTDB): domain Bacteria; phylum Desulfobacterota; class Desulfovibrionia; order Desulfovibrionales; family Desulfovibrionaceae; genus Cupidesulfovibrio; species Cupidesulfovibrio oxamicus. Next base: position 1,811 of record NZ_VRYY01000169.1, on the reverse strand, counting down.
ACCGACGACCTGCTGTTCGCACCCGGGCAGTGGCGGCTGCGCGAGACGTCGCGCCCGCTGCTGGGCATGCTGGCCGAAGTGCTGGAATACGTCACCGCCGACGTGGCCATTGCCGGGCACAGCGACCCGCGCACCGAAGGCGTGTCCGCGCTGGAGCAGGCCGCCGGAACAGGGAGCGGGGCAGGAACCGTAACGGGTGCCGCCATCGGCTACGAACTGGCCGGACGGCGTGCGTTGACGGTTTTGGAATATTTCGTGCAGAGAAAACTTGACCCGGCCCGGTTTTCCGTCGCGGGGTACGGCCCGGACAGGCCATCGCTGGCGGGGCAGCCCCCGGCATCCGGTGCTCCGGGTGTGCCGGACGTGCCGGACGTGCCGGGAGAGGCCGACCGCACGGGCGCGGCAGCGGGGTCCGACGATCCCGACCGCAACCGCCGGGTGGAAATTCTGGTAAAGACCACGCCGAGACTCGGCGGATACTAGCAGGAACCGCAAGGCGCGGCACGGCGGGCGGCCAGCCCCGCCCAGCCCCGTGATGTCCAGTTGCCCCAAGGAGCGAGCGCAGTGGCGGAAGAAGCCGCACCCCCAAAGAAGAAGTCCGGCAAGCTGAAGTGGATCATCCTCATCCTGTTGCTGTTGTTGCTGGGTGGCGGCGGCGGTGGCGGGGCGTACTGGTGGTTCGTCATGCGGCCCGCCGCGCAGAATGCCGAGGGCGCGCCCGAATCGGCCAATGCCGAGGGCAAGGCCGACGCCAAGGGCGGCGAGGCCCCTGCCCGCAATGCCAAGGTTGCCAAGTTGCCGACGTTTCTCGTGAACCTGGCCGATCCCACGGGGCGCCGCTACCTCAAGCTGACCATGGAAGTGGAGGTGGGCTCCGACGCCACGGTCAAGGAACTGGAAGGTCAGTCGGCCAAGGTGCGTGACGCGGTCATCCTGCTGCTGTCCAGCAAGTCGTACGCGGACCTTGCCCCCATCGAAAGCAAGCTCCAGCTCAAGAACGAGGTGGCCGAACGCCTGAACCAGATTCTGGGCGGCCCCAAGGTGCTGCGGGTGTACATTACCGAAATGGTCATCCAGTAGGCGCGCACGGCGCAAAAGGAATACCCATGAGTGACGGCAAGGATGTCGATCAGGATCTGCTGGCGGCCCAGTGGGCTGCCGCCCTGGAAGGGGAAGACGACGAGGATGGCGGCGGCAAGGCCTCGTCCGCTGCCGGGGGCGGCGAGGACGACGCTCGCCTGGCCGAGGAATGGGCCAAGGCCCTGGCCAGTGAAGAGCAGACCCAGCTGAAGAAGGAAAAGGAACAGGGCTTCTTTGCGTCTGCCGCGCGCGAGGCCAAGTTCAAGGATTTGACGGAAGAGGCCAAGTCGCCCCGGCCCGACAGCGGTCGGCGCGAACTGGACTTCATCCTGGACATCCCGCTGGACGTCTCGGCGGAACTGGGCCGCACCCGCCTGCTGATCAACGAACTGCTCCAGTTGGGGCAGGGTTCGGTCGTCGAGCTGAACAAGCTGGCCGGCGAGCCGCTGGAAGTGTACGTCAACGGCAAGCTGGTGGCGCGCGGCGAGGCCGTGGTCATCAACGAGAAATTCGGCGTGCGCCTGACCGACATCATCAGTCCCATCGAACGGGTGAAGCAGCTTGCCTAACGCCACAGAATCCGCCGCTGGTGCCGTCGCCAGCTCCGTCACCAGCGCCGCCGACATGGCCGCGCAGGCTTCGGCCCAGACGGAGGGCGCCGTGCGCGCCGCCATATCCGCCAACGCCACCCTTGGCGACGCGGCCCAGTCCCTGCCCCACGCGGCAAGGCA
>NZ_VRYY01000168.1 GCF_015731765.1 Nitratidesulfovibrio oxamicus | reverse complement strand
CAGCCGCCACTTCCCGCCCGTCAGGGCCAGCCGCGCGGCCACGCGCGCCCGCATGGCCGGGGCCATGCCGGAGGGCAACCGGATGGGCACCCGTTGCACGGCGGGGGCATCAAGCCCCTGCATGGGCAGCGTCGTCGGTATCGTCTTCGGTGTGGTCTGCATCGTCATAGTCGATCAGCTCCGCTTCGTATTCCATGGGGCGCGCGTACTCGTTCACCGCCGCGTCAAGCCGCTGCTCGAAGGCCGCCAGCAGCGTTTGCGCGGTGCGCGGGTCACCGTTGACCAGGTGGATGAAGTCCAGCAGCGACGTCTCGAACATGGTGCGCAGCCCGGTGGCGAACACCCCGGCCCGGACGGCAAGCTCTACCTCCACGTCGTTGCGGAGCACGTACTTGCCCGCGCGCACCTGGTTGCGGAAGCGTTCGGCCTCTGCCTGGGCCTCCAGCTTTTCGGCCTCCGCCTTGGCCTTGCGCTCCGCGTACTCATGCACCACGGTGGCCTCTTTCTCCGGCATGGCCACCAGGGGCAGCCGGGCGGCGTAGGCCTTGACGTCCTTGTGGGCAAAGCTGCCGTCCTGCTGGCGGCGCAACAGGCCCCGCGACATGTCGTTGTACAGCTTGGACTTGCCGATCTTCCGGCCTTCGGCCACAAGGTGAGCCAGCACGGCGGCAAGGTCTTTGAGGGGGGCTGGGTTAGGCATGGCAGGCCTCCACAGTTATTCCCCACCGCTTTTTTCCCTTTGCGTAGATGGGTTTTTCCTTGCGCGGGCGAGCCGGGCAATTCCATCCCCGCTTGCGGCCACGGAGCTTTGCTTCTTGCACCCACCCGGCACCGCGCAACGATGCTCCCGATTCGCTGTCGAGCGTGTAGGTGACGATTCTTGTCCCGCCCATTGCCTTCCACGCCCGCCAGCATGCTGCATAGAGCATGGAGCACGCTCCTAGTGGTGCGCCGGGCGATACACAACAGCGCAACACTTCTACGGTAAGCCCATCATCAAGGGCACGGGCTTCGGGACGTCCGACAATGGCCACGCCAACCAGCATGCCGCCGTGCAACAACCCGATAGAAAACTTATGGCGTACGCCTCTATCTGAATGCCGGTGATGACGTTCCACAAAATCTCTAGCTGTGGCTAGGTTGCGAAGGGGGACGATCTTCATTTCCCCTCCCTCCACACCAGCTCACGCCGCCAGTTGCGCACAGCTCTCCACGTCAGCACCAAAAGCACCACGCTTTGCGCCAGCAGCCACCACTGCCCGCGCGCCACGGCGGCGACGATCCACCCCGCTTGGGCGGCCAGCATCAGCTGCTGCCCCCGGATGTCCAGCCGCCCGATAAGGTGGACGGCGGACAACACCAGCACGGTGGCGGCAAACTCCACAAACGACAGGGCACTAGGCATGGGGCCTCCGGAGCAGGTTGCGCGCGGTAATCACCGCGTCGGGATGGTGGTCGATGATGGCCCACAGTTCGGGGGTGGCGTTGGCCAGGGAGAGGAAGGCATGCAAATCGTCGCGGTTCTGGGCGGCCCAGACCGGCGGGAACTTCCATGCCGTGCTGCCGTCGCCCGCCACGGCCAGGCTAACCGGCATGGTCCGCCACAGCTCCAGCACCGGTAGCAGCGCCGGGGGCCACGGTGGCACGTCGTCATTACCCCCCGCCCCGGCAGCCACCAGTCCAGACGGCGATGCTCCCAGCGCGGCGGAGACAGGCGGCAAGCTGGCGCGCTGCACGGGCGGCATGGTCAGCGCGGGCGGTAGCCCGGCAAGGATCCACGCGCGGATGTCCACGCCCAGCTCAAAGGCCTCGCCAGCGTCCTTGCCCGTGGGCGTGGGCCAGCGCCTGGCGGTCTGATAGGTTTGCCGCCACCACGCCCATCCGTTGGCGCCGGGCTTGTCGAAATCGAGCGCGCACAGGATCACCGCGCACCGCCGCAGGACCTCGTGGGCGCGAACATCCGGCTTGCCGCAGTTGGTCAGCACCGACACCACCGTGGCGATGTCCCCGGCGATGTGGTGGACCATCTCCGCATCCAGCTCGGTTTCCACCACCACACCCACGCGCGGGTCGCCGTCCAGCAGCATGGTGGCGCCGCCGCAGCTGCCTTCCACCAGCATGTACTTGTCGCCCCACTGGTCCGCGTCGGCGTTGGGGCGGCGGATCCGGATGCGGATGGGCGGCTCGGCCTGACCGGCTGGGCCAAAGCAGGGAATGGCGATGCCGCGCGGAATGAACAGGGTGTGCCCTTCGCGCCTGGCGGGCTGGCCGTCCTTGGCCGGGCGGGCTGGTTTGGGCGGCAAGTCCCACACAGTGCGGGGGCGGAACGTGCCTTGCCGTCCGCTTTCGCCCTTGAACAGCCCCAGGTGGTAGCGGCGCACGGCCTCTTCCGGCAGACCGCGCTTGGCAAGCCAGGCCATAGCATTGGGCGCGGCAAGCAAGGCGGCGTGCGCATCGTCCATCACCTTGGCCGCGCGCTCCCGCCACTTGTCCGAGGGGATGGCCCAGTCACGCGGGGTGAAGACCATGGGCCGGTCAGTCTTGGGCAGCTGGGGCAGACGGCCAGGGGTGGAGGTGTAGTCTATGCGCAGGGCCTTGCAGGCGTCGGCCCAGCCAAGGCGTTCGAAGCGGGTCAGGAATTCCAGCGCATCGCCGCCCACCTGTTCGTGGCGGCAGAACCACGTCCCGGTCACCCCGGCTTTCTCGCAGGCCGGGCCCCCCTGCTGGTCCGGCCAGATGCGGAAGCGGTCGCGCCCGCCGCAGCTGGGGCACGGGCACGCCCATTCGCCGCCGTGGGTGTTGGCCACGTGCTTCGGCTCCAGGCCACGAGAGCGGAGCATGTCCAGCAAGGGGGCGCTCATGACCGCAATCCTCCCAACATCCCGAATCCTCCCATTTTCATTTTCTATTTAACCATCCTTTTTCATTAAGAAATAATCGAGTGTGGGATGATGGGAGCGACGTACGCAGGTAATCTGCACCTCTGCATGACGCGCGCGCCCGTGGCTAAACTGTGCTATCAATCCTCCCAACATCCCACGCACCTGTATTACCCTGTCCTGTCGGATGGTTACCTGTGCTCGCCATGCGGTAATCGTGGGAGCGTGCGGGATGATTGCGTACCGCGTCAGCCAAAGAGGTTCCTCCTCTTGGCGTCCTTGGGGGTGTTTTGGTTGCCCTTTTGGTTGCCCGCTTCAACGTCCTGCTCGTACTCCACCACCACTTCCGGCTGCATGGAGATGCCCAGGTAGTGGAAACCGCTGGACTTGATCTTTTCGAACCCCTTCTTGACCAGGATCTGGCCAAGCCGCTTGGGGCTGTAGCTGTAGGTGGCGTCCACGTTCTTGTGCAACCACCAGTTGAAGTAATCCAACAGGTTTGCTGCTGAAATCCGGTTGTGCGGCTTTTCCCCTGCGGGGGCCTCCTCGATGGTGCAGCACTCGGTCAGGAAGCGCCCCACGTCGTCGAATTCGTTCCGCCGGTCCCGGGTGCAGGCAAGGATTTCCTCCGGCGGGTTCAGCCCCTGCCGCTGGTATTCCAGGCAGCCGTGCACCAGCCAGGCCAAGATGCCGGGCAGCTCGCGCATGAGTTTGCCTTCCATCTTGGGGTCGCGCGGGCGTTCGTCGGGGGTCACCGGGTTGTCAACGAAGCGGAGCTTGAAGGGCACGGCGATGGTCCGCGACCAGAAAGCGTCGTCGTCGGCCTTCGCGCGCGGGATTTCGTTGGTCAGCAGGAAGAGCAGGTGTGTCTGCATCCAGGAGGAGTACAGCTTGTCTTGCAGGCCGCGCGCGGTCAGCTCGCTCCCGCCGGTCAGCCACTTGATCTTGGCCATGGCGAACTTCTGGCCGTCTTCGGCCTCGGTCGCGAAGGCCATGCGCTTGCCGCGCAGTGCCAGTAGGTCGGGTTGCGGCCCGCCACTGTTGCGCGGCAGGTTGGTGGCCAGCAGCATTGCCGTTTCGATGGTGTTGGCGAGGTCCTTACCGAGGATGGCCGTCAGCACCTTGAGCAGGGTGTCTTTGCCGTTCCGCCCCCGCGCCCCATAGAAGACAAACCAAACGTGATCCTCCCGCGCTCCCATGATGCCGTAGCCCAGGGCGCGCTGCAGGAAGTCCACCACGGCCTGGTTCTCGTGGCACGAATACATGAACTTTTCGAATTCCGGGCACTTGGCGTCTATGCCCTGCCAGTCGATGGGGCATGCGTTCATCACGTAGTCTTCGGGGCGCCCGTCGCGGTGCTCCCCGGTACGGAGGTCGATCACGCAGTTGCGGCAGGCCAGCAGGTACGGCTGCTGGTCCAGCTCGTCGCCCGTGATGGCCAGCGGATCGGCAATGGTGTGGGTGCACCGCAGTACTTGTTCCCGCCCGTTCGGTGCCCGGAGCTGGCTGACGCGCTTGAGCAATTCCTCGCGCTGGCGCTCCAACCCCGCCTTGTCGTCTCCCACAAGCTGCTCCGCGTCCTTGCCGAGCTTGGCAGCCTGCTTCAGGTAGACTTCGCACACGGCCTCGATGGAGGCGGTGGCCGTCTCCATGATGTCCTCTTCCCAATGGTGCCCGGCCCAGCGGAGGAAGCGCCCCCACCGCTTGACGTAGACGTACTTGCCCCGGTGCAGCGCGTTGAAGATCATCGCGTCGCCAACCCGGTTCGCCCGCAGGCACTTCATCACGTATTCGGGCGACAGCTTGGGGGGGCCTGCCGGTTTGCCCTGGGCGTCGTCGGGCATGGCCGCCCGCTCCTCCTCCACGCGTTCGGCCACCTGGGCGCGGATGTCGTCCAGCTCGCTACCCATGGCAGCCCCCAGCAGTAACACGAATCATCTCGCGCGTATGCGCATGGTATGCGCGCGCGTGGGGCTTTCCATTTTTCCACGGTTTTTGTTCCATGCATCGCGGCCAAACCGTGGGGTCGCCAGTAGCCGTACCCTGTGGGCCATGGGGGAAGGACCCGCGCGGGTTCACCGACCGGGCGTCGTCGTGGGAGCTTCTGGCTTGTCCCCTAGGGGAGGGGGGAAGGGGGGAGCGGGGAGCGGCCCCCCCGGAGCCCGCGCTGACGCGCGGGCAAGCGGTGGCTGCCGTCGGCCCGTTGGCCGCAGGGCGCTGGGT
>NZ_VRYY01000167.1 GCF_015731765.1 Nitratidesulfovibrio oxamicus | reverse complement strand
GCCGCGCTGGCCCGGCAGGACCTGCTGCGCAAGGCCACCGCGCTGGCGTCCGCCTTGTCCGCCCCGGGCGCCGGGTAGCCGCCACCTCTCTCACCTGCTGCACCGCGCCCCGCGCGCACGAGTCCCATCGCATGACCGCAAAAGCCCCCCTCGTCTCCGTCATCATCCCTGCCTGGAATCTCTGGGACCTCACGCGCGGCTGCCTGGAAAGCCTGCACGCGCATACCCCCGGCGGCGTGCTGGAGATCATCGTGGTGGACAACGGCTCCACCGACGCCACCGCCAGCGACCTTGAACCGCTGGGGCGCGCCCTGTTCGGCGAGCTTTTCCGGCCCATCCGCCTGCCGGAGAACAAGGGCTTCGCCGTGGCCAGCAACCTTGGTGCGGCACAGGCGCGTGCGGGCAGGCTGCTGTTCCTGAACAACGACACCCTGGTCACGCCCGGCTGGCTGCCGCCCCTGCTGCGCGCGCTGGACGACGACACCCGGCTGGGGGCCGTGGGGCCGCTGCTGCTCTACCCGGATACGGACAGGGTGCAGCACTGCGGCATCGCCTTCACGCCGTCGCTGTCCACGGAGCACCTGTACGCCAACTTTCCGGCGGCGCACCCGGCGGTGGCCGCGCGGCGTCCGTTGCAGGCCATCACCGGTGCGGCCCTGCTCATGGAGCGCGGCCTGTTCGCGGACTGCGGCGGCTTCCACGATGGCTACCTGAACGGCAGCGAGGACCTGGAACTGTGCTGGCGCATCCGCGAACGGGGGCTGAAGGTGGCCTGCGTGGCGGAAAGCCGGGTGTACCACATGGAAAGCCGCACCCCCGGACGCCGCGACCACGACGCGGCCAACGCCGCCCGGCTCAACCGGCGCTGTTCCGGCTGCTTCGGGCCGGACCTGCACAAGCTGGCCAGGCGCGACGGCTTCGAACTGGCCTTGACCCCGTGGCTGGAAACCTACCTGACCCTGCCGCCCGCGCGCGAGGCGGAGCTGCTGGCGGACCACGCCGATTTCGAACCCGGCAGATGCTGGCAGGCCTTGCAGGCCGACCCGCTGTGGCAGTCCGGCTACGAACTGCTGGCCGCGTTTCTGGAAGAACACGGCAAGTATCTTGAAGCCTCGGGCGTGCGGCTGCTGCACTGCTACTTCTTTCCCACCCTGCCGGGCTACCGCCGCCTGGCGCTTGTGGCGGCGCAGGCGGGCAACCCGGACCTTGCCGGACAGGCGGCCCGCAAGATCGAGCACGTCACCGGCCTGCTGGAAGACCCGGAACCGCTGGTGCGCAAGGCGCGCGGGCTGGCCCGCTGGGCACGGCGCGCGGGCGAGCGCGAGGTGGGCGCGCTGTACGAAGGGTGGCTGACCGACCTTGGCCTGCCGCTGGAAGGCGATGAACCCGATGGCCCCGACGAATAACGCGGACGGAGCGAACGAGTGATGCCCCGGCGGCGCACGCAAGGGACGCGGACGGCCTGCCGGGTGAGGGCCACCGACGCCCTCGGCGCCATCCGCCTCGCGGCTGCCCGCCCCCCATCGCCAAACACGACGGCGGCGTACCCGGAACCATCCGAATACGCCGCCGTCGCGCTTTTCGGGGCATTGCCCCTGTCCGCTATTTTTCCGCCCAGGCCGCGATGCGGGCCTCCAGTTCCTCTTCGGGCCAGGAGGGCCGGTCGTACATGCCCGCCAGCACGCGCTGGCGCGAGGCCTCGGCCAGCAGCACCGCCGCCGCCACCGACACGTTGAAGCTCTGGATCATGCCGTACATGGGGATGTATACTTCACCGTCCACCAGTTCCACCAGTTCCGGGGCCACCCCGGAATGCTCGTTGCCCATGATGATGGCGGTGGGCTGGGTCATGTCGTAGTCACCCAGCGGTTTGGCAGCAGGAGTGCAGCTGGTGGCAAGCACGCGGTGCCCGCTTTCCTTCAGGGTGCGCATCAGGCTCGGGGCGTCGGAATGGCGCACCGTGTCCACCCACTTGCGCGCCGATGCCGAAGACTTGCGGCCCAGCACGGGAAAGGCGGTATCGGTGTAGTACAGGTGCACCTGTGCCACGCCGAAGGCGTCGCAACTGCGGTAGATGGCCGAAACGTTGTGCGGGTCGTGGATGTTGGCCAGCACAAGGGTCAGGTCCTTCTGCCGCCAGCCGAGAACGCGGCGGATGCGTTCCATGCGCCGGGGAGTTATCTGTGGTGCCATGCGTATGCCGATGGGTTTCCGTAAGGTTGCGGGGACGCCGAAGCGCGGGGCACCTGTGTACCCCCCTTCGGCCAAAAAGTCACCTTCCCGCTTGACCAATCAAACCGTGTTGTTCCATAACCGGAGCGAAGCGTTGCTCGCGTCGGCGATGCCGTCACCGCACTGGTTCACGCGGTTGAGCGGCGCCAACCACCGCAACGGCCACTGCAACGCCAACGCGAAAGGCCACTGTTGAAAAGATGGCGCACTCCCGTTACTACAGGCGTTGGCATCGGTCCGCAGTCCGTCGCGCCGCGTGACGCGGTCGCACCATGGACCGCAGGGATGCGCCTTCCGACACGAAAGGATCATGCCCATTTGACGAATCATCCCGGCCTGCGACATTCCTGTCGCCGTGCCCCGGTCGGGTGGATTTCATACACAGAGACGCCAAGGAGGCTCCCCAGTGAAGACCCAGATCCAGAAAACGGCCATGGCCCTCGTGGCCGCTGCCGCGACCATGCTCCCGGGCATGGCGTTCGCCGCCGGGGCAGGTGCGCCGCACCTCGACGGCGCGCTGCTCGGCGGCCTGTGGGCAGTGCCGTTTGCCTGCATGCTGTTGTCCATCGCCATTCTTCCCCTGATGGCGCCGCATTTCTGGCACCATCACTTCGGCAAGGTCTCCGCGTTCTGGGGCCTGGCCTTCCTTGTGCCCTTCGCCCTCAAGTTCGGCGCATCGCTGGCCCTGTACGAGGTGCTGCACACCCTGCTGCTGGAGTACATCCCGTTCATCATCCTGCTGTTCGCGCTGTTCACCGTGGCCGGGGGGGTTCGCCTGACCGGTTCGCTGGTGGGCACGCCCGTGGTCAACACCCTGTTGCTGGCCATCGGCACGGTACTGGCGAGCTGGATGGGCACCACCGGCGCGGCCATGCTGCTGATCCGCCCGCTGCTGCGCGCCAACGCCCACCGCAAGTACAAGGTGCATTCGGTGGTGTTCTTCATCTTCCTGGTGGCCAACATCGGCGGTTCGCTGACCCCGCTGGGCGACCCGCCGCTGTTCCTCGGCTTCCTCAAGGGCGTCTCGTTCTTCTGGACCACCATCCACATGTTCACGCCCATGCTGCTGGTTTCCGTGCTGCTGCTGGCCGTGTTCTTCGCGCTGGACACCGTGCTGTTCGGCAAGGAGGGCCGCCCCGTGCCACCGCAGCAAGGCGGTGGTGAAAAGCTTGGCCTGGAAGGCAGCGTGAACCTGCTGCTGCTGGGCGGCGTGGTGGGTGCCGTGCTGCTGAGCGGCTTCTGGAAGCCGGGCGTGGAATTCGTCGTGTACCACGTGCCGGTGGAACTCCAGAACATCGTGCGTGACATCATCCTGCTGGTCATCGCCGGGCTGTCGCTGAAGCTGACCGATCCCGAATCGCGCATCAAGAACGACTTCAGTTGGGGTCCCATCGCGGAAGTGGCCAAGCTGTTCGCGGGCATCTTCGTCAGCATGATTCCGGCCATCGCCATCCTGAAGGCGGGCGAGAACGGCGCGCTGCGCTCGGTGATCCAGATGGTGACCCACGACGGCCAGCCGGTGAACGTCATGTACTTCTGGCTGACCGGCCTGCTGTCCAGTTTCCTGGACAACGCACCCACCTACCTGGTGTTCTTCAACACCGCAGGCGGCGACGCCATGCACCTGATGCACGACATGACCCAGACGCTGCTGGCCATTTCCGCCGGCGCCGTGTTCATGGGCGCCAACACCTACATCGGCAACGCGCCCAACTTCATGGTGCGTTCCATCGCAGAAGAACAGGGCGTGAAGATGCCCAGCTTCTTCGGCTACATGGCCTGGTCGTGCGGCATCCTGGTGCCCGCGTTCATCCTGGTGACGCTGGTCTTCTTCATGTAGCGCCGCGCACCGCATTGACGGACAACGCCGCCCCTGCATGCCCCGCGCGTGCGGGGGCGGTTTCCGTTGCGGCGGCTGGCGGAAGGCAGAAGACGGAAGGCAGAAGGCGGCGGGCGACGGGCGATGCGCGTTTCAAGCCCCGGCACTCCCTGCGGATTCGTGACACGTTGACGCTCCATGTGCCATCTGCTACCCCTTTCGGCACGCCCGTGACGCCGGATTTTCCGCGCGCCGCGACGGGCGCGCAGACAGCGCGAGGCATGCATGCACATTTCGGAAGGGGTGCTTTCTCCGGCGGTGCTTGGCGCGGGCGCGGCGCTGGCCGCCCTTGGCGTCACGGCGGGACTGAAACGGGTGGACTATGATCGCCTGATGACCGTGGCCATCCTGTCCTCCGCATTTTTCGTGGCCTCGCTGATCCACGTGCCCATCGGCCCTTCCAGCGCGCATCTCGTGCTCAACGGGTTGCTGGGGGTCATGCTGGGCTGGGCCGCCTTTCCCGCCATCTTCGTGGCGCTGGCGTTGCAGGCGCTGCTGTTCCAGTTCGGCGGGCTTACCGTGCTGGGGGTGAACACCTTCAACATGGCCCTGCCGCCGGTGCTGTGCTTCTACGTTTTCCGGCCCATGCTGACCGGCCCGTCCCGCCTGCGCGGGGGCGCGGCCTTTGCCTGCGGCTTCCTTTCCGTGGGCGCGTCCGCCCTGCTCACCGCCGCATCCCTGGCACTGTCCGGCGAGGCGTTCATCCCCGCCGCGCGGGCGCTGGTGCTGGCGCACATCCCGGTCATGATCGTGGAAGGCGTGGTGACGGCGCTGGTGGTGTCTTTCATCGCACGGGTGCGGCCCGAAATGCTGGCCTTCACTTCCGCAGCACACGGCTAGCCCAAGGTGCTGGACGAACCCTTCAGCCGGGGCGCCTCGCGCCTGCATCTGGCCGACCCGCGCTGCAAGCTGGCGGCGTCGCTGGGCGTTGCCGTGTGCGTTGCCCTGCTGCGATCCCCCGGCCCGGCTACCCTGGCCCTGCTGCTCGGCGCGG
>NZ_VRYY01000166.1 GCF_015731765.1 Nitratidesulfovibrio oxamicus | reverse complement strand
TCGCCGCGGCCCGCGCGCTGGGGGTGGACCCGGCACACGCGGCCTTCGTGGGTGACAGCAACGTGGACATGCGCACCGCGCACGGCGCGGGCATGCTGGCCGTGGGCTGCCTGTGGGGCTTCCGGGGCGAGGCGGAACTGCGCGAGAGCGGGGCATCCTTGCTGCTGGCGCATCCGTTGGAGTTGCTGGAACATATCTAGCCGGGTGCGCCGTCCATGACTGCCCGCCGCTCGTTCGTTTCCCCGTCCCGCCTGGCCGGTCCCGCACGGGCCTAGTGCAGGCCCTTGGGCTCGCGTTCGCGCAGACCCTGTTCGCGGATGGCCCGCACGATGGCGCTGGCCAGCGTGGCGGCCTCCACGGGTTTGGTCAGGTAGCCGTCCATGCCCGCCGCCAGAAATTGTTCGCGATCGCCGCGCATGGCGTGGGCGGTCAGGGCGATGATGGGCGTTGCCGATCGCGCCCGCAGGGTGCGCGGGTCGATGCGGCGGTCTTGCAGGGCGTCGCGTCCCGCATCGTTTTCCGCGTCGGGTTCGGCCATCCCGGCGTGCAGGCCGCCATCCCCGCCCCGTGCCCCCCCCCTGCGCGCCATCCAGCGCACCATCATGCGCAAGGGCCCGCAGGCGGCGGGTGGCTTCCATCCCGTCCATGACCGGCATCTGGATGTCCATGAGCACGCAGTCGAAGTCGGCGGCCAGCAGCGCCTGCACGGCCCGTTCGCCGTTGTCGGCGGTGGTCACCCGCGCGCCCATGTTTTCCAGCAGCCGTGTCAGCGCCAGGCGGTTCACCGCGTCGTCCTCGGCCAGCAGGATGGTCCTGCCGCGCAGGGAAAGGGCGTCGGCGGCGGGCGGGTCGGCCACGGCCTCCCCCACCTTGTTCACGAAGCGGAAGGGCAGGCTGACGCTGAAGACGGTGCCTGCGTCCGGCGTGCTTTCCACGGCGACGGTGCCATGCATCAGCCGCACCAGCCGCCGCACGATGGGCAGCCCCAGCCCCGCGCCCTGATAGCGGCGGGTGCTGGCCGTCTCTGCCTGCACGAACGGTTCGAAGATGTCTTTCAGCCGGTCTTCGGCAATGCCTATGCCGGTGTCGCGCACGGTGAACACCACCCTGCACCCGCGCGAGCGCGATGCCTGCACCCGCCATGCCTCCACCGCCACTTCGCCCTGGTCGGTGAATTTCACGGCGTTGCCCACAAGATTGAACAGCACCTGGCGCAGGCGCATGGCGTCGCCGCGCAGGTGGCGGGGAATGCGGTCATCCACGTTTACCCGCAGTGACAGCCCGCGTTCGGCGGCGGGGCCTTCGAACAGGCCGCGCACCTCGTCCAGCACGGCCCGCGCCTCGAAGGGCTCGTCGTGCAGTTCCAGCTTGCCCGCCTCTATGCGGGAAAGGTCCAGGATGTCGCCCAGCAGCAGCCCCAGGCGGCGGCACGACTGGATGGCCGCGCTTGCGTACACCGTGCGCATGGCCTTGGCCGGGTCTGCCTGCAACAGTTGCAGCATGCCCATGATGCCGTTGAGCGGGGTGCGGATTTCGTGGCTCATGTTGGCCAGGAATTCGCTTTTGGTGCGGCTGGCCGCCTCGGCGGCCTCCTTGGCGCAGCGCAGTTCGCTTTCGGCCAGCTTGCGGGCGGAACTGTCGCGCACGATGGCCAGCAGCAGCGGGTCGTCGTCGGCCTCTTCCATCTCTTCCTTCTCTTGCATCAGGGCCATGCGCACCTCCACCGGCAGCGGCGTGCCGCCGCGCGTGCGGTGCGTGGTTTCGAAGGTGGCCTTGCGGGCGGATTCCAGTTCCGCGCGCAGCCGGGCGAAGCCGCGTTGATCGAGCCGTTCGTCGATGTCGAACAGGGTCATGCGCCGCAGTTGTTCGTGGGTATGGCCTGTCTGGTGTTCCGCCTCGGGGTTGGCGTCAAGGACATGGCCTGCGCCGTCCACCAGGTAGATGGCGTCGCCCGCGCTTTCCACCAGCATGCGCAGCCGCAGTTCGCTGTGGCGCAGGGCTTCTTCCGCCCGGTGCTGCTCGGTGACGTCGATGATGATGGAATACAGCAGCGGCTCGCCGTGCAGCACCAGGGTGCCGGTATTCGACTCCACGTCGCGGGTTGTGCCGTTGGCCAGGCGGTGGCGGAACCGGAAGCGTCGCTTCTCGCCCCGCGCCGCCGCCGAAAGTTCGCCGCGCAACGCCCCCGGCGACAGGGTGTTGATGTCCGAGATGTGCATGGTGCGCAGCACCTCTCGCGACCAGCCGTAGAATTCGGCGGCGGCTGGGCTGGCATCGCGGATGGCCTTGGTGGTGGGGTCGATGAGCAGGGCCACCACATGGTTGTTTTCGAACAGGCCCCGGTAGCGGGCCTCGCTTTGGCGCAGGGCCCGTCCGGCGCGCAGCCGTTCCAGTTCCGCCGTGGCGCGCCCGGCAAGAACACGCATCAGCGCCATGTCCTCGTCCGTGGGCGGGGCCAGGGGCAGGTCATGGAACACGGCCAGCAAGCCAAGCGGGTTGCCCCGCGCGTCGCGCAGGGCAAGGCCCATGTACGAGCGGATGCCCAGTGAGGCGTGCAGTTCGGCCTCGGGAAAGATGTCCTGCACGCCGTCGGGGTAGACGCACAGGTCCGGCGAATTGAGGGTGCGCGCGCAGGGGGTGCCGTGCAACGCATAGTCGAAGGGGTCACCGGGCGCGTCGCCCAGCCAGGCGGCCAGCACGCGCAGGTAGTCGCCGCCGCCTTTACCGCCGCCTTTACCGCCGCCGTGCGCCGCCTGACTGGCGTGACTGGCCTGACGGGGCTGCCTGGCCAACTCCCCAGGTTCACCCAATTCCCCGACAAGGGCGTAGCGCACCCCAAGGGCATGGGACAGTTGCTGCACCAGCATCCGGAAGAACTCCTGCTCCACCAGCGGCGAGGTGACCTGCACGATGCTGCGCAGGGTGTTTTCCGCCCGGTTCAGGGCGCGGCGGGTGCGACGAAGGTGCAGTGCCAGCCACAGCAACAGAGCGGCTGCCGGAAGGATGAACCCGGCGTCGGCGATGAGGCGCATCCACCAGGGGGCGGGGGGCTGCACGCCGGTGGCGGCGGCCAGTGATGGCTGTGCGGGCGGGGGGGCGGAACGCGTCGTTTCCGGCGCATGGAGAACGGGCTGAAGCGGCGCCGCGGTGCCCCATGCGGCAGTTGCCCGGCACGGAGGCGTCCCGCACAGCACGACAGCCAGGGCAAGGGCCACAAGCCGGACTGCAACGGATGCGGCCCCGTAATGATGCTCGCTGGGCATGGCGGTTCCCCTGATCGGGTGGCGCGCCGCAAGCGGCGCGGTGTGGTCTGCTGGTAGACTATACGCGAAATCACGAATTCCGCGATAGGAGAATGGGCATCGCGGATATGTATCACGTCGGCGCGGGAGGGCCGATGCTGTTCCGGACGCGCGTGGCCGGGCAGACAATGGCGGGCTCGACCGGAACCGTCATTCCGCTGTCGTCGGGCATGCCCGCACGTCCACGAAAATGATGCACCTTCGCCGTGCCTGTGGTAAGCGGAAGGTCAGGTGGTCAATACCCACCCCAATTCCCTGCAAAAGGAGCGGACGCATGAACAAAGCGACGAAACCGGCAAAGGCCAAGCCCGCAGCGGCGCCCCCCTCTCCGCGCGAGGCCCGCAAGGCCAGGGTCATCGAGGTGCTGAACAAGGCGCGCGCCATGGAACTGAACGCCATCACCCAGTACATGAACCAGCACTACGGGCTGGACAACATGGACTACGGGGCGCTGGCGGCGGACATGAAGCTGATCGCCATCGACGAAATGCGACACGCCGAGATGTTTGCCGAGCGCATCAAGGAACTGGGCGGCGAGCCCACCACCGAGCGCGAGGGCGACCTGGTCAAGGGCCAGGACGTGCAGACCATCTTTCCTTACGACGCCGGGCTCGAGGACGACACCATCGACGCCTACAACCAGTTTCTCCAGGTCTGTCGCGAAAACGGCGACAGCATCAGCATGAAGCTGTTCGAAACCATCATCGAAGAGGAGCAGGTGCACTTCAACCACTTCGACAACGTGGGCGAACACCTGAAGAACCTGGGCGACACCTATCTGTCGAAGATCGCGGGTACCTCTGCCTCCACCGGTCCTTCCACCAAGGGCTTCCTGATCAGCAAGGGCGGGGCGGCGACGGGGTAGCCCCGGCGCGCCCGCTCGGAAGGACGCGTCGTTTCCTCCCGCGGCAGGGAGGGTAGGCACGCCTTCGAACACCCGGACTTTGCGCCATACGGCGGCACGGCAACGTGCCGCCGTTTCCGTTGGTGGGGCGGAAGGCGGAAAGGCGGGGCTATGGCCCGCGCCGGAACGCGCGCAGCCGTTACTGGCAGACCGGCTTGGCGCCCGGCTGCTGCGCGGCCAGCCAGTCCACCACGGCGGGCTTTTCGGCTTCGCCGACCTGTGCGCCCTTGCCCATCATGCGGGTGACGGTGGTGTTCCAGGCGGCCTTGTCCTTGGCGCCCAGGTTGGCGCAGATGCGCTGGGTGTTGTGACACTTGGTGCAGGCGGACATGACGGTGCCCGCCGGGTCCTGCGCGGTGGCGGGATCGGCGAGCGAGAAGGCGGCAACTGCGGCGAGGGCGGCGGACACGGCCAGCATGGCAAGGCTGGCCGGCATCCGGCTGCGGCGGGTAGGCGTACGGCGCATGGGCGACTCCTTGGTTGAGGGGGATTGTCGCCAGTATACACGCGGGCGCGGCGGGCGCAACGGAATGATGCGCGGAAAGGGCATGGTCGTGGTGGATGGAGGCTCAGCGGAAGCTGCCGTGCCGCCTGCCCCGTGCATGCGCCTTGCCAGATGAAAACGCAGGCGTCAGCGGTGGGCCAGGTCGAAGCGCAGGGGCAGGTGCACCCATGTGGGCACCGGCCTGCCGTCGCGCCTGCCGGGGGTGAAGGACCAGCGGGTCACGGCGTCCAGGGCGCACTGCTCGAAGACGCCATCGGGCGATGCCTCCAGCACGGAAACGTGGAGGGCGTGGCCGCGCTCGTCCACCAGCAGGCGCAGCACCACCCGACCTCGGGTGCCGGTGCGCCGGGCATGGTCGGGATATTCCGGGGCCACCCTGCGGCGCACTGCGGGGCGCACGTCCACGTCGTGCATCGCATAGCCGAACGGGCCTGCACCGCCGGGGGCGCCAGTTTCGCGGGGCCCGTGGGTACCGGCCCC
>NZ_VRYY01000176.1 GCF_015731765.1 Nitratidesulfovibrio oxamicus | reverse complement strand
CGGTGGGCATGGGCTGCCCGTTCACCGCCACCAGCACGTCGCCGGGGCGGATGCCCGCCGCCTCGCCCCCGCTGCCGCGCAGCACGCTGATGACCCGGTGGCGTCCGTCCAACTGGTACTCGCGCACGTAGGCGTCGCGCCAGCGGCGCATTTCGACGAAGGCACCCAGATCGCCCCAGCGCACCGGCGAAAGCATGTCGTCCAGCGTGTCCGTGCTCACCACAACCACGCCGTCGTCCAGCACGGTGCGCCCCCCGCACAGCGGGGCGTTGGCTTCGCGCAGGGCATAGCCCACGTTCCACAGCCGCTCGCGCTGGCACATCCGCCGCTCCACCGAGGCGACCGGTTGGGGACAATGCTCCTTTCTTGCCTCGACAACAGGGGGCGGCGCCACGGCCTTGCGGCCACAACCGACCAAGGCAGGGGCCAGCGCCAGTGACACCATCAGGACCAACAGGGGGGCCGTTAGGGCCGACGCAAACCGCGGCAGGCCGTCCGAACGCCACTGCATGCTTCCCCGAACCATCGTCATGCCACCTCCATTCCGGCGCATTGCCCCGCGCGGGCATCTTTTCCCCCGCCGGACGCGGACATTACCTTGTGCGGGACAACTGCCCCGCTGTCGCCGCATACCGCGCCGCGACAGTTCATGCAAGTACTCCATGAAACATCAGGCCGCATGACATCACCACACCACGACATCACATCGTAATACGGCAGAACATGCCGATCTCGTGCATTCCGGAATGTGAAGCAAACAGTGTGCCCTGCAAGCGCACACTGCAACACACGCACGCATTCGCCCCGCCACACCGCCGCATGTCCAATGTGCACCTTTCACCATCCGCAGCGTGGCCCGACCACGCACGCTCCATGCCGCAACGGGTGGCGGCGCCGCCGTGCCTCAGGCGAAAGGACGGGGATGAACCGCACGCGCGCCGGAACGGCGCACGGAACCACCGTCATGCAAACGTAACTTTCGGAGTATCATTGTAACACTGCTGCCACCGTTCAGCCATCAAGGACAGGCGCAGCCCTGTGTACATGACCGAAAGGCGACGTTCCGCAACCGCCACACGGGGCGAACACAGCGCAATCCGTTCCGCCACGCATGGGCGGACAGTGACGACGCCAGCAAGGCGGCCACCAGCGGCCACAGGGACAAGGGGCGGCACGCAACGCACGCCATCGGGGTACGCATCATGGGCAGCAGAAAGACCACGTTTTCCATCACCCGGCAGGAATTGCCTTCCGTGCTGCGGCGCATCGCCTACGCCCTGGAGCGGGCCGATGCGAACGCACACCCGACTGATGCCGCCTCCGACGGCGAAACGGACCCCCTGCTGGCCGCAGGACTGGAAGATTTCCGCAAGTTCAAGCTCAACGCCAAGCACGCCTTCGGCCAGATGGAAGTGGTGCTCAAGGTCAAGACGCCCGAAGCCGCCACCGCCGATGCCGACGGAACGGCGACCACGTACGCGGCGGCAGGGTCGCACCACTCCACCCGACCCGCCCGAGCCGGAGGGCGCCCCTCGTACAAGTCGCTGAAAATGCGGATGCGCGCATCGTTCAAGGCGTTGCGCCAGGCCGTGCAGGCCGGGGTGATGCCCCCGCCGCAGGCCGCCGCCTCGTTCCTGTCCGATTCGCTGCTGATGGTGGAGTACCCCGGCTACGGCGACGAGCACTATGCGGCATACCGCGAGGCCACAGATACCCTGCGCGTGGCGCTGGAGGCCGTGGACACGGGCAGCACCCCTGCCTCTGCACCTGCCGGCGCGGCAGAATCCGCCGCCGCACCAACCGGGGATGGCGGGGCCGCCGTGGCCGCGCCCGCGACACCGCCCGTCACGCCGGAAATCCGCCACGCCGTGGAAGAACTCTACCGGCTCATGGTGCTGTGCCATGACCGCTACAAATAGGTCGCCCGCCATGAAGATCGTCAAACCCGTGGCGCGCCAGTGCGCCAATCTGGAGGAAAGGCTGCGCGCCCTTCCTGACGACATCACCGAGCAGGAGGACGCCCTGTTCCGCTCGCTGATCGTCACCGAACTGGCCCCCTGGCAGGCGGAACAGGTAACCACGCCCCCGTCCGTGCACGAATCCCAACGCGAGGTGCTGGCCACGCACTGGCACCCGGAATTCGTGCCCATGAGGCTGATCCGCCAGCGCATCGAGGCCATGTTCCCGGGGCGTGAGTCCGAACTGATCATTCCCACCCAGCACAACGAGCTGACCAGTTGGGACGGCTACACCGGGGTGGAGGTGGACTGCTACTCCAGCGGCTTCAACCAGAAGGTGCAGCTGCTGCTGCATTTCGAAAGCCGCCGCGTGGCCCCTGTCGCACCAGCCGCGCCAGCGGCCCATATGCCGCCAACCGCCCAAGCGACCCCGATCCCACAAGCCGCGCAGGTGGCGCACAGCCAACCGGACGCCACTGGCCTGACCGGTCCCACCGAGGCCATCTTCCCCACCGGCACCACGCCCGGCAGCCCGCCGCAGCCCGCGTTTTCACTGCTCTCCGGCGACAGGGCCCACACCCTGCGCTCCATGCTGGCCCACACCCGCAAGTACCGCGCCTCGCAACTGTACGACTACGTGCGCGCCGTGGTGCGGCCCGACGACAACGTGGCCGGGCCCGCCGTGCGAGAAACCGGCGCCGACGACGACGTGCTGGCCTTTGCCCGGCTGATGACAGGCAAGTTCGCCCGCCTGCTGGAAACGCACGGCGCGGCCATACCCGAGGACATGGTCAAGAACAAGCTGCTGCGCAACTTCATCGACGGGCTGCGCGGCGACTGGGAAGACACCTTCCTCGACCGGGTGCAGGCCTACCTGAAGGCGGTGAAGGAACAGGTGAAGCGGCGCTTTCCGCTCGACTACTTCTACCGGGCCACCGAATTCATCGAGGAAGCACACGGCCTTGGCGGATGCGTGGTCATTCCGCACCCGGAGCAGTTCTGGCCCATCCTGCTCGCGGAATACGACGTGGACGGATACGAGGTGTGGAATCCCCAGTCCAGCCGGTACACCGAATTCCTCATTTCCGTGGTCAACCGCAAGAACCGGGGACCGGGTCTTTCGCGCCGCGAGATACTGGTATTCATGGGCGACGATTGCCACCTGGGCGAAAAGACCCGCCCGCGCGAACAGCAGGACCCGGAAAAGGCCGCCCGCGAGGTGGGCCTGCAGCCAGCCTGGGACGACCCCGCCGTGCGCAAGCGCCTTTCGCTGACCGGAGTGAGCCGCACCAGCGTGATTCGGGACTATCGAGCACGTCTGGCGGGTTAGCGGCCCCTGCATCGGGCACGGGAGGCGACCGCCCCGCGCCCGCCCCGTCCCCCCCGGCCCCGCACGCCACCTGCATTCACCAGAAGTAACCCGCGTCACCCGACCTTCACCCGCGCGGCACGCCGCCGTCCCCCGGCGGGCGGCATACACGAAGCAGACAGGAGACCCCCATGAGTTCGGAAGAAAAGTTCGTCTTTGAATCACTGCAGGACTGCGAATCCATCCGTGCCTTTCTGGAAGCCCTTACCGAGGGCGTGGGCAGCAAGCACCTGGTGCTGTCCACCGGCGGCGAACGCATCGAACTGTACCCGCAGGGCCTGTTGCAGGTGGAAGTGAAGGCCCGGCGCAAGGGCGGGTTGAGCAAGGTCAGCCTGAAGCTGGAATGGAAGGACGCCCCGCGCGTGGAAACCACCGACAGGACACTGTCCGTCAGCAGCAATTGATGCCAATCGGGCGTGCCGGAGGCGGTGCCCCACCCCCGGCACGCCCGATTGGCATGGCTGGCCCGGCTGCGACCAACAGGGCTGGCGCGGCCAAGAGGACCGGCGAGGCCGGCCTGACTGTCAACACCGGCCCGACCGCCGCCGACCGCATTCTTCAACGGACAGTTCCAAAGGCGGGATGCTGCGCACATGATCACCTTCGAAGGACTGAGCGAAAACTTCAGGTTCCTGGTGCTCGAGGTTTCGGGCCAGCTGCGCGCCACGCACGAGTTCATGCGTGCCCCCACGCGCGAGTTGTTCGACCGCATCACCGGGCGCGACGACTACATCGACAACCTGAAGACCATCATCGAGAACAAATGCTTCTCGCGCATCCACACGGACAACTCGCTGGACCGGCGCGAGATACACCGCATCCGGGCCATCCACACCATTGCCGTGAACCTGGAGCGCATCGCCGACTTCTGCGTGAACATCCTGGGGCAGATGGCCCACCTTTCCGACCCCGGCAGGCTGCGCCCCGACGAGTACGACCCCATCTTCGCGGAGATCAAGGCCAGCCTGAACCGCATCATCCCGGCACTGGAAAAGGAAGACCTGCCCGGCGCGCTGGCCATCTGCCGCAGCGAGTACGAGTTGGACCGGCTGTACGAGGCGGTGTTCCACCGCATCCTTGCCGAAATGTCCGATGGCCGCAGCGTGCACGACCGCATCACCACCATCTTCATCTTCCGGTATCTGGAGCGCATTGGCGACAGCCTGCTGAACGTCGGTGAGGCGCTGATCTTCAGCGTGCTGGGCGAAAAGATCAAGATCAAGCAATTCGAAGCGTTGCAGAAAACGCTGTCCACGTCCGGCTTTGGCGATTCGCTGTCGGACATCGACTTCCGTTCCATCTGGGGCACCCGTTCCGGCTGTCGCATCGGCCGGGTGGAACGGGTGCGGGGCGCGCGCAACTCCACCGGCGACGCGGAAGGCGGAGGCGGCCCGGCGCAGACGGGGCCAGACGGCAAGCCCGTGCCCGCGCCCGGCGGGCTCGGATCCATCTACAAGCAGGGCAACAAGAAAAAGATCATCAAGGAGCGGGACAACATCGCCCGCTGGTCCACCCTGTTCCCCAACCTGGTGCCGGAAATCTTCGGCTACCACGAGGACGACGACTCCGCCGCACTGCTGGTGGAGTTCCTGCAAGGGTGTACCCTGGACGAAATCGTCCTGACCGGCGATGTCGAAATCCTGCAGAACGCCATGTTCGTGCTGCTGCAAACCCTGCACGAAATCTGGGAAAGGACGGCCACGCCCGGCCCCGTGCCCACCGATTTCATGCGTCAGATGCGTTCGCGCATGGAGGCGGTGTTGCAGGTGCATCCGGGCCTGCGGCGCGAAGGGGTGGACCTGTGCGGCACGGGCGCGCTGTCCACCGAACAGCTCATCGACCGTTGCGAGGCCATCGAAAAGACCCTGCCCGCGCCGTTCACCGTGTTCATCCACGGCGACTTCAACGTGAACAACCTGGTCTACGACCACGCCCGGCAGGCGGTGCGGTTCATCGACCTGTACCGTTCGCGCGACTGCGACTACGTGCAGGACATCTCGGTCTTCCTGGTCTCCAACTTCCGGCTGCCGGTGTTCGAGCCCGCCCTGCGCGAACGCATCCGCTGGGTGATGCGCGAGTTCCTGGTGTTCGCCAACGGGGTGGCCGCCGCACGCGGCGACGCCACCTTCCAGGCGCGCCTTGCCCTTGCGCTGGCCCGCTCGCTGTACACATCGACCCGGTTCGAACTGAACCATCATTTCGCCAAGGACATGTACCTGCGCTCGCACTACCTGATGGAGCGCATCGTGGCCCATCGCGGCACGTGGGAAAGCTTCCGCCTGCCGGTGGAGGTGCTTGACTGCGGCGGCAACGCCATCATGAGGGAGGATACGCCGTGCGCATTGGCGTCGTAGGGACAAAGGGCGGCTGGTCGTCGGAACTGCTGGCCGACACCGTGGGCAGGGCCACCGGCCACCGACTGCTCATCGAAATGGACAAGGTGCGGCTGGATCTGCCGTCGGGTCGCTGCCTGTACGAAGACACCGACCTTTCCACGCTGGACGCGCTGATCATCAAGAAGATCGGCGCGTGGTACTCGCCGGACCTGCTGGACCGGCTGGAAATGCTGCGCCTGCTCAACGAGCGGGGCCTGCCCGTGTTCTCGGCCCCGTTGCGGGTGTTGCGGGTGCTGGACCGGCTGAGCTGCACCATCACCCTGCAGTCCGGCTCCATCCCCATGCCGCCCACCACCATCACCGAGGACGTGGACCACGCCGCTGAAGCCGTGCGCGACTATGGCCGGGCCGTGTTCAAGCCGCTGTACTCCACCAAGGCGCGGGGCATGACCATCCTGGAGGATGGTCCCGGCCTGCGCGACAAGATCACGGCTTACAAGGCCGAGCATTCCATCCTGTACATCCAGAAGACCATAGAACTGGAAGGCGGACAGGACCTTGGCGTGGTCTTTCTGGGCGGCAGGTACCTGACCACCTATGCCCGCTGCCGCACCAACGGCAGCTGGAACACCACCACGGTCAACGGCGGCAAGTACGCCGCCTTCGAACCCCCGGCAGAGGTCATTGCCATGGCCCAGCGGGCGCAGGCCCTGTTCGGGCTGGATTTCACCTGCGTGGACGTGGCCCTGACCGCATCCGGCCCCTATGTGTTCGAAGTGTCGGCCTTTGGCGGGTTCCGGGGCATCCTGGAAACCAGCGGGCTGGATGCCGCGCAACTGCTGCTGGAGCACGTGCAGTGCTGCCTGGCTGGCACCGCCCGATCCGGTGGCTGCGGAAGCGCCCCGACCATCATGCCCGCCATCTCGCCCACTTCCATGGAGCCCGCCGCATGAGCGCCACCGCCGCCCGCACCCTCTCCCCGCACCTGACCCGCGCCGCGCTGGCTGCCGACGTGCGCGGCTGGTACCCCGCCACGCACGAACTGGCCCTGCGCATCAACGACGTGTTCGTGCGCGTGGCCACCAACGCACCGGAACTGCACGCCAAGCTGACCCGCTATTTCGGCGAATTCCTGGCCCCGGACGTGGCGGACCACGGCGTGCCCGCCGGGGCGGACGTCATCCGC
This sequence comes from Nitratidesulfovibrio oxamicus, assembly GCF_015731765.1. Lineage (GTDB taxonomy): Bacteria > Desulfobacterota > Desulfovibrionia > Desulfovibrionales > Desulfovibrionaceae > Cupidesulfovibrio > Cupidesulfovibrio oxamicus. Next base: position 13,866 of record NZ_VRYY01000176.1, on the reverse strand, counting down.
GTCACCGCGCACGAGGCCCCGCGCCGCGACTGGGGCCTGCCCTTCATGGCCAGGCAACCCGACGCGGGCAAGCGCAAGATCAAGGAAGAGTACCTGGACCTGCCGGACGGGCGCATGGTGCACAAGCGGCTGACGGGCATGCTCTTCGCCTTTGGCGGGGGCGACAACGTGGCCGTTGGCCCCTGTACCGCCAACGACAACCAGGTGGTCAACTTCATCAACAACCGCTACCTGGAACTGATGCTGAACCGGGGCTGCCTGCTGGGGCACGCCGCCGCCGTGTCCCATGCCGGTCGCGGCCTTGCCGTGGCGGGGTTCTCCGGCATGGGCAAATCCACGCTGTCGCTGCGGCTGATGAGCCGTGGGGCCACCTTCGTCAGCAACGACCGGGTGCTGGTGGAACGGGAAGGCGGCACCGCCGCCCCGCGTTGCCTGGGCATTCCCAAGCAGCCGCGCATCAACCCCGGCACCATCCTGGCCAACCGCGACCTTGCCCCGGTGCTGACCGAAGAGGAACGCACCACCCTTTCCGTCCTGCCCCCCGACGACCTGTGGCATCTGGAACGCAAGTACGACGCCATCATCGCCGACTGCTTCGGGCCGGGGCGGTTCATGCCGAAGGCCCCGCTGGACGCGCTGGTGATCCTGAACTGGCGGCGCAACACCGGCGAACCCCTGCGGGCAAGCATGGGCAGCGCGGACGAGCGGCCCGACCTCCTGCCCGCGTTCATGAAATCCACCGGGGTGTTCTACCTGCCCGCACCCGGCGGCTGGGACCAGGACCCCGGCCACGCGGAGTACGCGCGCGGACTGGCCGGGGTGCCGGTCATCGAACTGTCCGGCGGGGTGGACTTCGACGCGGCGGCGGATGCCTGCATGCATTTCCTGTCCGTCGGCACGCTGTAGGAGCGGTCACGCATGGCCCGGCTGCTGCTGACCCGGCAGGTCACCCTGCCAGACCCGGTGAAGGTGGAACGCTTCACCCGTGCGCCAGACCTTGGGCCGCGCATCCTGTTCTTCAGCGGGGGAACGGCCCTGCGCGACGCCTCCACCGACCTTGCCCGGTACACCCACAACTCGGTGCACCTGATCACCCCGTTCGACTCGGGCGGCAGTTCCGCCCGGCTGCGCCAGACCTTCGCCATGCCCGCCGTGGGAGACCTGCGCAACCGGCTGATGGCCCTTGCGGATCGCAGCCTGCACGGCAACCCCGCCGTATTCCGCCTGTTCGCCTTCCGCCTGCCCGCAGAGGGCGGACGAAGCGAACTGGCCGATACCCTTTCGGCATTGGCCCAGGGCAGGCATCCACTTGTCCGGGCCATACCCGACCCGTTGCGCAAGATCGTGCGTTCGCACATCGGCACGTTCATCGACCACGCCGCACTGGAAAAGGACGGCGGCTTCGACCCGCGCGGGGCAAGCCTCGGCAATATCGTGCTGGCATCGGGCTACCTGCAGAACCGCCGCCACCTGGACCCGGTGATCTTCATCTTTTCGAAGCTGGTGCAGGTGCGCGGGGTGGTGCGTCCCATCGCCAACGCAGACCTGCACCTGGCCGTGAAGCTGGCGGATGGCCGGATCATCGGGGGGCAGCACCGCTTTACCGGCAAGAACGGCGCGCCGCCGCTCACCGCCCGCATCGACGATATCTGGCTGTGCAAATCGCCCGACGACACCACCCCGGCGGACCTGCGCCTGCGGGCCAAGGTGCGCGAGATCATCGCCACCGCGGAACTGGTGTGCTACCCTGTGGGCAGCTTCTATTCCAGCATCATCGCCAACCTGTTGCCCACGGGCGTGGGCGCGGCGCTGGCCGCCACCCGCTGCCCCAAGGTCTTCGTGCCCAACACCGGCAACGATCCGGAACTGCTGGGGCATTCGCTGGAATTGCAGGTGGAGCGGCTGCTGCGCCACCTGCGCAACGACGCGCCGGATGCCATAACCCCACGTGACGTGCTGGACTTCGTGCTGGTGGACAGCAAGGGAGGCCGCTACCCCGGCGGCGTGCCCAAGGGCATGTTGCAGAGCCTGGGCATCCGCGTGCTGGACTGCCCGCTGGTAAGCCGCCAGTCGGCCCCGTACATCGACGAGCGCCTGCTCAATCCGGTGCTGCTCTCGCTGTGCTGACCCCGGGCGGGGCGCCACCGTGCACACCGGCGGACAACAACCGCTACCAACCGAATGGAGGATTCCCATGGATGGTGAAAAGCAGAAGGTGAGCATCGAACAGCACATGGCCTACGCCGACGCTGTGGCCTACCTGGAAGCACTGCTCAGGGGCTTCAAGGAAGGGCGCATCGTGGTGGAGCGCGGCGGCGAGGCCGTGGTGCTCACCCCGCCCCAGAACGTGAACGTGGAAATCGAGGCCCGCCGCAAGGGCGACAAGCAGAAGTTCTCGCTGGAACTGGAATGGAGCGCGGCCCCCGCCGTGGTGGAGGACCCGCTGACCATCTCCGCCGACCTGCCCAAGGCCGACGCCGCGAAGCCCTGCGACAAGGGCTGCCCCACCGCCGCCCCTGCGGAAGAGGCCAAGCCCGCCGAAGCCAAGCCTGCCGAAGCCCCGGCCAAGCCTGCGCCTTCGGCCCCGCAATCCACGGTAAGCTACGGCAAGGCCGAAACGGCCAAGCCCGCCCCCAAGGACGCGCCCAAGCCCGGCGTCAAATAGCCCCGCCCCAGCCTGACGCAGATACGAAGGCCGCCCGCCGGAGCATTCCGACGGGCGGGCCTTTCATTTCGAATCCACGCCTTGACCTACGACGCATGAAGGGCTGTTCCCAAATGGGGATTCCCGTTCGTTGGCGAGGAAAACAAGCCCGCCATGACGGGAGTATGCCCCAGCCGTCAGGCAAGCGAAGCGAACCTTACGGATAGGGACCGCATGGCGCGGATGAGGACCGCAGCGCGCTCTTATCGCATTCGACCGGCGCCTCAGCCGTCAGGCGAGCTTGCGCCCCTACGCGGTCATGTTGTGAATGATGCCCCGCAACTGCCCGGCCATGTCGGCCAGCGCGCTCACCGCACGCCCGGCCTGCTCCACCTCGGAAGTGACCTTGCCCGAGATGTCGCGCACCTCGGCCACGGAACTGCTGATGTGCTCGCTGGTGGACGACTGCTGTTCCGCCGCCGTGGCGATGGCGTGCACCTGATCGTTGGTGGCCACCACCAGGGTGACGATTTCCGCCAGGGCCGCGCCCGATTCCGCAGACAGCCCGCGTGAGCGTTCCACGGCGAGCACCGCCGCCTCCATGCCCGCCACCGAATCGCGGGTGCCTTCCTGGATGGCCCGGATGGCCTCGCCCACCTCGCGGGTGGCGTTCATGGTCTTTTCGGCCAGCTTGCGCACTTCGTCCGCCACCACGGCAAAGCCGCGCCCGGCGTCACCGGCGCGCGCCGCCTCGATGGCCGCGTTCAGGGCCAGCAGGTTGGTCTGGTCGGCAATGTCGCTGATGACTTCCATGACCCGGCCAATGCCCTCGGCCCGGGTGCCCAGCGCGCCAAGGTCGGCTTTCAGCCGGGCGGCCATGGAGCTCACCTCGTCGATGGCGGCCATGGCCTTTTCCACCACATCCGCCCCGGCTTCCGCCTTGGCGCGGGCGTCGGTGGCCTGGCGGGCGGCGTCGGAGGCGTTGCGGGCCACCGCCAGCACCGCGCTGTTCATCTCGTCCATGGCGGCGGCGGTCTCGCCGATGCGGCCTGCCTGCCTGTCGGTCAGGGTGCCCGCGTTGCGCATCTGCCCGGCCAGGGTGGTCGATGTACGGGCCACCTCGCCGGAAATTTCCTCCGACTGGCGGGCCGCATCGGCGATGCGCTTGTTGGTGGCCTCCAGCTCGGCCTCGCGGGCGCGCAGGTCGGTAAGATCCTGATAGATGCACAGCGCGCCCATCAGCTTGCCCTCTATGTCGTACAGGGGCGAGGCATTGATGAAGATACGCCGTTTGCCGCCCTTGCGACCGGTCAGGTCCACTTCGCGCCGGGCGATGGTGCCGTTTTCGATACAGTCGCGCAACACCGTGCGCCGGGTGGCGTCGCCGTAGAAGAACTGCGCCACGTTCTGGCCGTAGAAGCTTTCCGGCTTGCCGTCGTGTTCCAGAATGTGCAGCAGGTTGGAGTTGGTGTAGGTGAGCACCTCCTTGGGGTCCACCACCACGAAGGGAGTATCGATGCCCTTCAGCACGCCCTGCGCAAACGAAAGGTTTCTGCGCAACTGGCCGATAAGGCCGTCAAGGGCGATGCGCATCTCGACAAGCTCGTCGCCGCCGTCACAGGCGAAACAGACGGAATGGTCACCGGCCTTCAGCAGGTCGAGCCGCCGGGTGATCTCGCCCAGAGGCTTGACCACCTTGGCGTGCAGCAGAAAGGCCAGGGCAACAGCCAACATCACCGCGCACCCCACGGTGATGCCCCCGCCCAGCCAGATGGTGCCGGGGGTTATGGCGCCCGCGCCCAGGGAACCGAGCCAGGCGAAACCGCCCAGACAGACCAGAGGAACGAGTGCGAGCAGAAAGACAAGTGTCCGGATGCGCAACCCTTGCATCATCGAGGCATCTCCTTATGTCACAGGACACGGCAAAATGGCGGTTCACGTATGGCGGCGCCGCCCCGCGCCGGGAGCATGTGCTGCGTGCGCCCGCAACGGATGCATTTGGCGGCATGCATCACGTTACTGCCTATCGGCGCAACCGGAATAAACGTTAGCCGAGCGGGCGGGGCCTTTCAAGAAAATCCCCACAGTTTCCAGCCCTGTCCGACCGCATGCACAAGGCCCTTTCCTTCACCGCGCGACGACGGTATGTTCGCCGTGCGACAACACACTCCTTTCCGGACAACTTTCGCGTCCGTTGCGTAACATCCCATGAAAGAAACCATTCCTTCGCATACTCCGGCTGGCGACCCACGTTTCTTCCCCGTATCGCCCCTGATGATCTTTCCCAAGGCCGTTGGATCTTTCAGCGTGTACCTGCGGCAGGGCAACACCCTGGTGTTGTATGCCGCGGCGGGCGAGGCCTTCACCGAACGGCATCGCACCAACCTGTTCGAGAACGGCGTGCGTGAAGTGTACGTGCGCCTTGAACAACGCGAAAACTATACCCGCTACGTGGAAGAGAACCTGGGCGCCATATTGCAGGACGAGTCCATTCCGCTGCCGGAACGGGCGGGCACCTTCTACCGGGCCTCCACCGAAATCCTGCGCGATGCCTTCGAGGCGCGCATGCCCGTACCCCTGGACAGCGAAACATTCCGCAGGCTGCACTACTTCGTCACCCAGTCCATCCGCTTTCTGACCAGTGCAGATTCGCTGCGGGCCCTCGGCGAATTCATCGCGCACGACTACAGGACCTACACCCATTCCATCAACGTGCTCATCTACACCATGCCCCTGGCGCAAACCCTGGGGCTGGACGATGCGGCGCTTATCCGCGTGGGCATAGGCACCCTGCTGCACGACGTGGGCATGACCCGCGTGCCGAAGAGCATCATCGAACGCGCCGGTCGCCTGCTGCCGGACGAAGAGGCCGTGTACCGCACCCACCCCGCCCAGGGCGTGGCCACCATCGCGCAGGTGCCCCTGACGCAAGAGGCCATCAACTGCATCCTGTTCCACCACGAGCGAATGGACGGTTCCGGCTACCCCACGGGGCTTTCGGGCGAGCAGATTCCCCCCGTGGTGCGCGCCCTGGCCGTGGCCGACACCTTCGACACGCTTACTTCCACGCGCGGGGGGCCATCCTCGGCCACGTCCGCCTTCGAGGTGCTGAACCGCATGCGCTCGGAAATGGCATCCACCCTGGACATGGAAATGTTCCGGCGCTTCGTGCTGGTGCTGTCCGGGGCCATGCTGGACGGCGGCTTCGGCGCCGAGATGGGGTGATCCGGTGCCCGCCGGGCCAGACTGGTCAGCCTGGTGCGGGCCGGGCCAGGCCCGCAAGGCCGGGCCAGACCAGACTGGTCAGCCCCGCACTGGCCGGACCGGTCAGATATGATCAGACCGGACCAGCCCATATCTGGCAGCCCCGCCCGCATGCGCGTTTGCGCACGTTCCGTGGCCCTGCCGACCGGCACGATGCCCTTGCCAGTCTTGCGATCCCCACACGCTGCAGAGAAAGTCTAGAAAAAGTTGACAATGCCTGTGCTTTCCGTCATGCCTTTGCGAGGGGAGAGGTGCGTCCATAACGGTCCGGCACCACTGCAACATCCAGGAAATTCTTGGAAATGACACAGGCATCGGCTGCGCAACAGGACCCCTCCGAATTCTTCGCGGTGCCCACCACGATGCTTTTGCCTGACATGTCGGGTTCTTTCGGCGTGTACATCAGGCAGGAGAAGGGGTTTGTCCTCTACGCCCACGAAGGCGAACAGTTCACGCCGCGCCATCGCCTGCAACTGCGCGCGCACGGGGTGGAGCACATCTACGTGCACCGCGCGCAGCACCCCCTGTACCGCGAACACCGCGAACTGTACCTGGGGCGCATCCTTTCCGATGAAACGATTCCCCTGCCCGAACGCGCCCGCCTGTTCTACGCCACCTCCACCGAAATCGTGCAGGAGGTGTTCGAACGCAAGCTGCCCCGCAGCCTGAAGCGCGCCACCTTCGACCGCATCCTGGCCCTGGTCACCGAAGGCATCAGCTTCCTGACGCTGGAAAATTCGCTGAAGACCGTGGCATCCTTGGTGGCGCACGACTACCACACCTATTCCCACTCGCTGCACGTCTTCGTGTATTCGCAGGCCATCCTGCAAAGCTACGGCTTTGACGAGGAAAGCCTGGTGCAGTTCGGCCTGGGGGCCATGCTGCACGACATAGGCAAGACCTTCGTGAACCCGGACATCCTGGCCAAGCCCGGCGCGCTGACGCTGGACGAGCGCATCGAGGTCAACCGCCACCCGGTGTTCGGAGTGGGCGCGTGCACGCTGATGCCCCTGTCGCAGGACGCCATCAACTGCATCCTGTTCCACCACGAGAAACTGGACGGCACCGGCTACCCCTGCGGCCTCGCCGCCGGAGAAATCCCCCTGCCGGTCCGGGCCATCACCATCGCCGACATCTACGATGCGCTGACGTCCAACCGCCCCTACGCCCCTGCCATGAACGCCTTCCAGGTATTGCGCCTGATGATGAACGAGATGCGCGAACAGATCGACCTCGACATCTTCAAACGCTTCGTGATGATTCTTTCAGGCGCCAACGTGGTGTAGCCCCTCCCTGTGTCGGCAGGCCCGCCCCCCCTTGTTCTCTCCTGTTCCATGGCACAATCCCGACCGGAAAAATCCGCTCCGCCCCTTCCCCGGCCGGACGTGCGTTGTTATATGCCCGGTAATGACGCGCCGTGCCCTGCCAAGTGCTCAGCCCAATGCTCTGCCAGTGCTCAGCCGACCGCGCTAACGCCCTCCGGAGGAACAGCAACATGTGGGAGTATACCGACAAGGTGCGAGAGCACTTCCTGAACCCGCGCAACGTGGGCTCCCTTGACGACGCCAACGCCATCGGCGAGGTCGGCAGCCTTGCCTGCGGCGACGCCCTCAAGCTCTATCTCAAGATCGACGGCGACCGCATCGTGGACGCCAAATTCCAGACCTTCGGCTGCGCCAGCGCCATCGCCTCCAGTTCGGCCCTGACCGAACTGATCAAGGGCATGACGGTGGAAGAAGCCCTGAAGGTGACCAACCGCGACATCGCCGAATTTCTGGGCGGCCTGCCCAAGGAAAAGATGCACTGCTCGGTCATGGGGCAGGAAGCGCTGGAGGCCGCCATCCGCAACTGGCGCGGTGAACCCGCCGTGGAACACAGCCACGAGGGCCAGCTGGTCTGCAAGTGCTTTGGCGTGACCGACGAGCAGATCGTGCGCGCCATCCGCGAAAACGGCCTGAAGACGGTGGAGGAAATCACCCACTACACCAAGGCCGGCGGCGGCTGCGGCGAATGCGTGGGCGAACTGCAAAAGCTGCTGGACGCGGAACTGGGCAAGGCCCCGGTGTGCGAAACCCCGCTGGCCGCAGCGCCCAAAAAACTCTCCAACGTGCAGCGCATGCAACTGGTCCTGAAGGTGCTGGAAGGCGAAATCCGCCCCCGCCTGCAACAGGACGGCGGCGACATCGAACTCGTGGACATGGACGGCACCACCGTCTACGTGGCCCTGCGCGGCATGTGCACCAGCTGTCCCTCCAGCCGCCTGACGCTGGAAGGTTTTGTGGAAAAGACCCTGCGCGACCATGTGGACGAGAACATCGTGGTCAAGGAGGCGGCAGCGTGAACACCGTATACTTCGACAACAACGCCACCACCCGCGTGGACCCGGCCGTGCTTGCGGCCATGCTGCCCTATTTCAGCGAACTGTACGGCAACCCCTCGTCCATGCACACCTTTGGCGGGCAGGTGGGACGCGCCGTGCGAGAGGCCCGCGAACAGGTAGCCCGGCTCATCGGGGCCACGCCGGAAGAGATCGTGTTCACCTCGTGCGGGACGGAAGGCGACAACACCGCCATCCGCGCCGCGCTGGCCGCCCAGCCCGAGAAGAAGCACATCATCACCACCCGGGTGGAGCACCCCGCCGTGCTCAGCCTGTCCCAGCACCTGGAAAAGAACGGGTACGAACTGACCCTGCTGGGCGTGGACGACAAGGGCCGCATGAACCTTGAAGAACTGCGCGAGGCCATCCGCAAGGACACGGCCATCGTGTCCATCATGTTCGCCAACAACGAGACGGGCACCATCTTCCCCGTGGCCGAAGCCGCCGCCATCTGCAAGGAGCGCGGCGTGCCCTTCCACACCGACGCGGTGCAGGCAGTAGGCAAGCTTGCCATTGACGTGCGCGAGCTGCCCGTGGACTATCTGGTGCTGTCCGGCCACAAGTTGCACGCCCCCAAGGGCATCGGCGCGCTGTACGTGCGGCGCGGGGCGGCCTACCGGCCCTTCCTGCGCGGCGGGCATCAGGAGCGCGGACGCCGGGGCGGCACCGAGAACGTGCCTGCCATCATCGGCCTTGGCATGGCCTGCAACCTTGCCGCCGCCAACATGGCGGAAGAGAATACCCGCGTGCGCGCCCTGCGCGACAGGCTGGAACAGGGCCTGCTGGCCGCCATCCCCGACGCCATCGTCAACGGCGACCCGACAAACCGCCTGCCCAACACCACCAACATCTCGTTCAAGTACGTGGAGGGCGAGGCCATCCTGCTGCTGCTCGACCAGTTGGGGGTATGCGCCAGTTCCGGTTCGGCCTGCACCTCGGGCAGTCTGGAACCTTCGCACGTGCTGCGGGCCATGGGCGTGCCGTTCACCTACGCGCACGGCTCCATCCGTTTCAGCCTTTCGCGCTTCAACACGCAGGAAGAGGTGGACCATGTGGTGCGCGAACTGCCGCGCGTCATTGCCCGCCTGCGCGAGATGTCGCCCTTCCGCGCCGGGAGCGAGGCGGAGGCGGCGCTGGGCAAGCCCGCCTGCGCCTGCCAGGGCTGCGGTTCGTGACGGGGTGATCCCGCCCGCCATCCTTCCCCTGTACGCGCGGGGGCGTTTGTGGCATCCGGGAACATCGCCATACTTCAGGCCAGGGCTGACGAACATTCCGGGGGAAGGCACAACCTTCCCCCGTTTCGCAACCGACAGGGCGCAACACCGCACCACGCGCCCACGGCCATCCGCGCCGGACACCCTCAGGAGGCTCGCATGAAGATCGCCCGCGACATGACGGAACTGGTAGGCCGCACCCCCCTGGTGCGCCTGAACCGCGTCAGCGAAGGCTGCGCGGCCGAGGTGGTGGCGAAGCTGGAATTCAACAACCCCTGCGCCTCGGTAAAGGACCGCATTGCCCTGGCCATGATCGACGGGGCCATGGAGCGCGGCGAACTGGCCCCCGGCGGCCTGCTGGTGGAACCCACCAGCGGCAACACCGGCGTGGGGCTGGCCTTCGTGGCGGCCGTGCGCGGCCTTACCCTTGTGCTGACCATGCCCGAAAGCATGAGCAACGAGCGCAAGGCGCTGCTGCGCGGCTTTGGCGCGCGACTGGTGCTGACCCCGGCCTCCAAGGGCATGCGGGGCGCCATAGAGGAAGCCGAGCGCATCGTGGCCGAAACGCCCGGCGCGGTTATGCTCGGGCAGTTCGTGAACCCGGACAACCCGCTGGTGCACCGCAAGACCACGGCGGAGGAAATCTGGGCCGACACCGACGGCAAGGTGGACGCCTTCGTGGCGGGCGTTGGCACCGGCGGCACCGTGACCGGCACCGGCAGGCGGCTGCGCGAGCTGAACCCGGCTGTCAGAATATTCGCCGTGGAGCCGGACGAATCGCCCGTGCTGTCGGGCGGCGCGCCCGGCCCGCACGCCATCCAGGGCATTGGCGCGGGTTTCGTGCCCCCGGTGCTGGACACCACCGTGTACGACGAGATCATCCGCGTGCCCGGCAAGGACGCACTGGCCACGGCCCGGCGCCTGCTGCGCGAGGAAGGCATCTTGTGCGGCGTGTCATCCGGGGCCAACGCCTTTGCCGCCATGGCCGTGGCGCGCCGCCCGGAAATGGCGGGCAAGCGCGTGGTGTTCGTGGTGTGCGACACCGGCGAACGGTATCTTTCCACGCCGCTGTTTACGGAGATGCCCGATTAGGAGCTGTTTCTGAATCGTCTTTTCGCCCGTTGGCTACGTCAAACTTCGTCTGCCATGTCGGTCGAATACGAGAAGAGTATACTCCCTTCATGACAGGCTCGTTTTCCTTGCCAACGAACGAAAATCCTGATTCACAAACAGCCCCTGCGCCGACGTGACACGGCAGCCCCCCCATCACCCCAAACCACGACGGATCGCACGCGCATGAAGAAACTCGACGACCTCGACGCCCGCTCGCTGCAAGGCATGCCCGAACTGGAACGCATCGCGGCCGAGCTGTGCGCGCCGGAATCGTACGAAGCGGTCTATCACCGCTCGCTGCACGACGCGCCCATGCCCTCGCTGGAGGCGCTGGCCGAAATGGTCAGTCGCCTGCGCGCAGCACTGCTGCCCGGCTTTTTCGGCACCGCCACCGTGCACCTGGAATCGATGCGTTACCACCTGGCCGCCAACCTCGATTCCATCTTCCGCATCCTGTCCGAGCAGATCCGGCGTGGGGCGTGTTTCACCTGTGCCGACTTCGCCCGTGAATGCGGCAGCTGCGAACTGCACTCGCGCGACAAGGCCATCCAGTTCCTGCAACGGCTGCCGGAAATCCGCCGCATGCTGGCCAGCGACGTGAAGGCCGCCTACGAAGGCGACCCCGCCGCCAAAAGCCCCGGCGAAACGGTGTTCTGCTACCCGTCCATCGCGGCCATGATCAACCACCGCATCGCGCACGAGCTGTACCGCATGGAGGTGCCGCTGATCCCGCGCATCATCAGCGAAATGGCCCACTCGCGCACGGGCATCGACATTCACCCCGGCGCGCGCATCGGCGAGGAATTCTTCATCGACCACGGCACCGGCGTGGTCATCGGCGAAACGTGCATCATCGGACGCGGCTGCCGCCTGTACCAGGGTGTGACCCTGGGCGCACTGTCCTTCCCCAAGGATGGCGACGGCGTGCTGATCAAGGGCAACCCCCGCCACCCCATCCTGGAAGACAACGTCACGGTGTACGCCGGGGCCACCATCCTTGGCCGGGTGACCATCGGCGCGGGGTCCATGGTCGGCGGCAACGTGTGGGTGACCCACGACGTGCCGCCCGGCTCCAAGATCGTGCAGCAGCGGTCAGCCAAGCCCAAGCCCGACGAGGAACTGGTGGGGCGGACGTAGGCTCGGATCCTCGCCACACAGCAAAAAAATGTCCTTCAAGATCATTTCATCAGATAAGGACGGCCTATCATGAGCACCCAAGAGTTGGACGCCATCGTCGCCCAGATTAAAAGCAACAAAATAACATCTGCGCCCATTACTCCGCGCGACCTTATAAAGGCAGTGGGGTGCACGCGAAGAACATCTAATTGCAGGAAGCTGGTTGACCATTACCTTGAAGAAAACTTGGTGGAAGTCGAGCCGAGCTATGTAGATGCATGGATTGATTCCGAGATAACAATCCGCCATAAGCAAATGGCGACAACAAAGATAGACCAGGATCCCATCAAAAAAATAATGATCCTTGAGGCTGCCAATAGAAAACCAACTACGATATCCAAAAATTCGACGTTGCAGGAAGCCGTCACCATCATGATGATGAATGACTTCTCACAGCTCCCTGTAGTATCTGGTGAGAGAACCGTAGATGGATACGTCTCGTGGAACACCATAGGAACAGCGTTAGCAAACGGATCCACATCAAAAGAAATACGAAATTACATAAATACGGACATAAAAATACTACATCAGGACACACAACTACTTACGGCGATCAAGATAATATGTGAACACGAATTTGTTGTTGTACAAAAAAACGACAAGACACTATGTGGAATAATAACCGCATCAGACATAACGTCACAGTTCATAACCATAACTGAACCTTTTCTTCTTCTTGAGCAAATAGAAAACAATGTACGACAAATTCTGAACAAGAAAATTCTACTGAAAGACCTGAAACAATCGTGCAGCCGAGACGACAACAGACCCATTGATTCCATCGATGATCTGAATTTCGGAGAATATCTTCGCACTATGGAAGATGAAAAAAACTGGAGCAAACTGAACCTGCAGATCGATAAAACCACGTTCATAAAAAAATTGCATAAAATCAGGGAAATTCGAAACGACATCATGCATTTCGATCCCGACGGGATTAGCCCTGAACAAAGAACTGAATTGCAGCAGATGGCCCAGTTCCTGAACAGCCTGAACAAGATAAACACAAGTATTTCGGCGCATTCAAACTAAACAACTCCGGGAAGAATCCACCATGCCCATCCCCCGCATCAGCCTGCTGACCCTTGGCGTGGCCGACCTTGCCCGCAGCCGGGCCTTTTACGAGTCCCTTGGCTGGAAGCCCGCCTACCCGGACTGCGACAAGATCGTGTTCTTCCAAGTGGGCGAACTGGCCGTGGCCCTGTACCCGCGCGATGAACTGCTGCAAGACTGCGGCATGGCCGGGGCCAGCCCCGCGCCGGGGGGCATTACCCTGGCCCACAACGTGGCCGAGCGGGACATGGTGGATGCGCTGATGGCCGAGGCCGTGGCGGCGGGCGGCACGGTGCTGGATGCCCCGCGCGACAAGCCGTGGGGCTACACCGGCTACTTCGCCGACCCGGACGGCCACCCGTGGGAAGTGGCCCACGTGCCTTCACTGAAGCTGGACGAGGCCGGGCGGATCATCCTCGGCTGAAGGGGCAAATGCCGCCCCAGCCTTCCCCACCCTTTTGCCATCCCGAAACGCAACGGGTTCCGCGCACATGGCGCGGAACCCGTTTTCTTTCATCTTTTCATCAGGATGCACAATCCATACCACTACATGCTGGAACAATTCATATTTGAACGAATCATATGCAAATGATTTTCGTCCGATTTTCCTTGCCTTCCGCTTCCGAATAGCCTACCGGAAAAGTAGGCTATCAGCAGGAGGAACCGACATGCCGTTCCAGCTACTTGCCGATTCCATGGTCACCATTCCCGGCGTCACCTGCACGGGAACCCGCCGTCTGCTCGCCATCAACGAAACCTGTTTCGCCATCCACCGCAGCGGGGTGCGCTGCCGCCGAACGGATACCTACCACCGGGCACGGGTGGAGGTGTTCCGGCTGTTCGCCCGGCAGGACGACGCGCTGGCACCCGCCCGCGCCGACGGCAGCGAGGGGGACTGGACCAGTGTACTGCTGTCCTTTCGCCTGCGCGGCGAGCCGTGCATGCCCAAGCGGCCCAAGGGCGCGCCGTTTCCGGACATCACCCTTGCCAACCCATCGCCGGATACCGGCGGGCCTGAGGGCCCG
>NZ_VRYY01000164.1 GCF_015731765.1 Nitratidesulfovibrio oxamicus | reverse complement strand
CTGGCCCGGCTGGAAGGGCTGGAGGCGCACGCCCGCTCGGCGGAATCGCGCAACAGGTAGCGGCGGGCCGGGGGCATCTTGTCCCCGGCGCCCGTCCCGCGTTATCATACCCGAAGGCCCGAAGGCCCGAAGGCCCGAAGGCCCGAAGGCCCGAAGGCCCGAAGGCCCCGCCCGCGTCCGCGCGGCAGGACGCCCGGGCTTGTCGGCATCAGCAGTCGTGACGCCGCAAGGCTTCGCGCGGCATCGGCCCCATAACCGAAGACAAACGCAGACAAGGGAAAGACATGCAGGTCGTCACGCAAACCGACATCAAGGAATACCCGCTGCTTTCGCGGGGCAAGGTCCGCGACATCTACGAGATCGACGCGCAGACCCTGCTCATCGTCACCACCGACCGCATGTCGGCCTTCGACGTGATCATGGGCGAGCCCATCCCCTACAAGGGCGTGATCCTGAACAGCATCACCCTGTTCTGGATGAACCGTTTCGCCGGGCTGGTGAAGAACCACCTGATCGAGCACGACGTGGACCGCTTTCCCGCGCCGCTCGCCCCCTACCGCGACATGCTGGAAGGCCGCGCCGTCATCGTGAAGAAGGCCAGGCCCCTGCCGGTGGAATGCATCGTGCGCGGGCACATCACCGGGTCCGGCTGGAAGGACTACAAGGCCACCGGTGCGGTGTGCGGCCACAAGCTGCCCGCCGGGCTGCCGGAATCGGCCAAGCTGGAAACGCCGCTGTTCACCCCTTCGACCAAGGCCGAGCTGGGCGAACACGACGAGAACATCAGCATCGAGCAGGCCGCCAAACTGATGGGCGACGAACTGGCCGCCAGGGTACAGGAACTTTCCATCGCCATCTTCTCGCAGGGGCGTGAATACGCCGAAGGGCGCGGCATCATCATTGCCGACACCAAGTTCGAGTTCGGGCTGGTGGATGGCGAGGTAATCCTGATCGACGAGGTGCTGACCCCCGATTCGTCGCGCTTCTGGCCCGCCGCAGGGTACGCGCCCGGCAAGGGCCAGCCCAGCTTCGACAAGCAGTACCTGCGCGACTGGCTGGCCTCGCAGCCGTGGGACAAGACCCCGCCGCCTCCGGCCCTGCCGGAGCACGTCATTGCCGAGACGGGCAGGAAGTACCGCGAGGCGTACGAGATTCTGACCGGCTCCAAGCTGGCCGTCTAGGCTGCGGCAAACTGTCCTTTTTCCCGCTGGCGTCCGACCCGAAGGGCGCGAAGCGTGGCCGTCAGGCGAGCTTGCGAGCCTTACGGACATCGTGCGCAACGGGGTCAAACTTCGCCCGTCATGTCGGTCATATACGAGAAGAGTGCGCGCTGCGGTCGCCATCCGTAAAGCTCAAAGGCTCGCATAACGGCTGCCGCACTCCCTCATGACGGGCTTGTTTTCCTAGCCAGCGGAAAAAAATCCTAGTTTGCCAGTATTTCGCAGGCGCGCGGTGTTCTTGAGGGCCCTTCGGGGAAGGACGCTGCGCCGCCGCACGTCGGGATGCCGCGCCGCGCGCCGCATTCCCGTTTTTTGCCATCTACCCAGAACAACAGGGAGAACCGCATGCTGCTCGCAGGAAAGAAGGCTCTGATCTTCGGCGTGGCCAACAACAAGAGCATTGCCTATGGCATTTCCAAGGAATTCAAGGACCATGGCGCCCAGCTGGCCTTCAGCTACGTGGGCGAGGCCATCCAGAAGCGCGTGGAGCCCATCTGTCAGGAACTGGGCGGCGACTTCACCTTCCCCTGTGACGTCACCGACGACGCGCAGGTGGCCGCCGCCGCCGAAATGGTGCGCGAAAAGTGGGGCACCGTGGACGTCATCGTCCACTCCGTGGCCTTTGCCCACCGCGACGACCTGCATGGCCGCTACATCGACACCACCCGCGACGGCTTCAAGCTGGCGCTGGACGTTTCCGCCTACTCGCTGGTGGCGCTGTGCAAGGCCTTCGAGCCGCTGCTGAACCCCGGCGCCTCGGTGCTGACCATGACCTACTATGGCGCGCAGAAGGTCATCACCAACTACAACGTCATGGGCGTGGCCAAGGCCGCGCTGGAAGCCTCCGTCCGCTACCTGGCCGTGGACCTGGGCGCCAAGGGCGTGCGCATCAACGGTCTGAGCGCCGGTCCCATCAAGACCCTGGCCGCTTCGGGCATTTCGGGCTTCAAGCAGATTCTGGACCACATCGAGGAACACTCCCCCATGCGTCGCAACGTGACCACCGAGGACGTGGGCCGCGCCGCCGTGTTCCTGGCCTCGGACCTGTCGTCCGCCGTGACGGGCGAGGTGATGTTTGTGGATTCGGGCTACAACGTCATGGGCATCTAGGCGGGGCTATTCACACTGCGTTCTTTCGCCCTCCGGCTGCGTCAGACGTCGCCTTTTGCTCCGGTCACGTACGGAAGAGTACGCTCCCTTCGCAAAAAGGCTCGTCTTCCTTGCCGGAGAACGAAATCTCCGCAGTGTGAATAGCCCCTCGCGGACCGCTACGATTTCGTTTTCTCATGGGCTCACCCGCTAGGGTGAGCCTTTTGTGTTGGTGGCACGTTGGTATGGCGTGTTGTCGCGCGGGCGTGAGCGGGGAAAGGGGCGGTTGCTTGCCGGGTGCCACGCCGCGGCCACGACGTTCTCATGCTGTTGCCGTCTGGAAGGGGCGGGCGTAGGGATGCGGATGCGCCGGAAATGGCGGGCCTGTTGCGCCCGCTCCGGCAGCCGTACGCAAGGAGCCGTTCCCCATGTGGGAGATTCTGATACTGGTGGGCGTTCTGGTGGTGTGGGTTGTGGTGGCCGGGCGCTTTCTGCCCACTGGCGGCGGGTGCTGAGGCCCGCCACGGGTGCGCCGGGAGCGTGCCGGAACGGAAGAGGGTGCGACGTGCCGTGCGGGGCATGGAGAAGAGCGGAAGTAAGCGGGGTGTGTGGCTTGTGAGGCGGCAGAGGGCAAGCGCGTGTCCCTGGCTTGCGGGGCAGGAGGATGACGGCGCAACCCCGTTTGCGCTTCGGCCAGATAGCCCCTGCGGAACGGCGCGCGAAGGTTTGGCGAGCAATCCGCACTTTTCGCTTGCCATGCTGCCCCGCCGTCTGCTAGACACTGCCTCTCGCACGGAGAGGTGTCCGAGCTGGTCTAAGGAGCACGATTGGAAATCGTGTGTACGTTAACAGCGTACCGAGAGTTCGAATCTCTCCCTCTCCGCCAGTCTTTTTCCGCTTGATTACAGATCGGGAGCCGGACGGCGGCAACGCCGCCAACCCCGTCAGGTCCGAAAGGAAGCAGCGGTAACGGTTGTGGCCGGGTGTCCGGCTCCCTGAAGGCACAAGGAAACTTGTGCCTTCATCTGTTGTGTGCCGTGTTCATACCGCACGTGCACATCGGCGGCACCGGCTGCGCCCGCATTGCGGACGTTTCCGGACGGGGCAGCCCGCAAGGGAAGTCTCGGCATACCACCGCCTCCTCCAAACAAGACGGCCAGCGCAATCGGGAGCGCTGGCCGTCTCGTTTTTCACGGGTTGAACCGGGGGGATTCACTCCCCAAACCTCCCCGCGCCATGCCCCATGCGGTTCACGTTGGCGGCCTCGCGGCTGGGCAGGGTGTACAGGCGCACCTTGTGGCTGCGCGGGAATTCCCGTTTCAGCAGGGTCTTCAGCAGACGGAGCACCGCGTCGGCGGTCAGGCCTGTCCATGTTTCCTCGTGGAATCCCGCCTCGAACACGTCGTAGCTGTCCGGCCCGGTGCGCACGATGGCCACGGAGCGGTTGCGCTTGTAGGTGCGCAGGTCCAGGCAGTGGCCCGCTTCCAGTCGGGGCAGCCGTTCGCATACCGTGGCGATAAGGGTGGTCTTGTCCAGCATGTTCGGCGATGTCCGGATCTTGCGCTTGCACGAAGGAGCGGCTTCTGTAACGTTATGTGTATAAGACCCTGCCCGCGTCAGCCATCACGCTGGGTTGTGCGCGGGGCGCACAACTCCACGGAGCACCGCACATGGACACGCAGCAACTGTTGATGGCGTTCGGCCTGACGGCATTTGCCGGTCTTGCCACCGGCATCGGGTCGGCGCTGGCCTTCTGGACCCGGCGGACCAATACCTCGTTCCTGGCCGGGGCCATGGGCTTTTCGGCGGGTGTGATGGTGTATGTCTCCTTCGTCGAAATTCTCGTCAAGGCGCGGGAGGCCCTGGCCCAGCAGTGGGGCGAGACGCCGGGCGCATGGGCGGCGGTGCTGGCGTTCTTCGGGGGCATGGGCCTTATCGCGATCATCGACAGGATGGTGCCCGACTACGAGAACCCGCACGAACTGCACTCCATCGAGGAACTGGACGCCGGACTCGACAACCTGCCCCGCAACGAGGCGCACGACTTCGGAAAACTGCGCCGCGCGGGCGTGTTCACGGCCATCGCCATCGCCATCCACAACTTTCCCGAGGGACTGGCGACCTTCACCGCCGCGCTGACGGACCCGGCCATGGGCATCGCCATCGCCGTGGCCATCGCCATTCACAACATCCCGGAAGGCATCGCCGTTTCCGTGCCCATTTTCTACGCCACCGGCGACCGCTGGAAGGCCTTTCGCTATTCCTTCCTGTCCGGGCTGTCCGAGCCCGTCGGCGCACTGGTGGGTTATCTGGTGCTGCTGCCGTTCTTTTCCACGACCGTGTTCGGGGTGCTGTTCGCCGGGGTGGCCGGGATCATGGTCTACATCTCGTTCGACCAGTTGCTGCCGGGCGCGGAGGAGTACGGGAAGCACCACGTCTGTATCTTCGGGCTGGTGGCCGGCATGGTGGTGATGGCGCTCTCGCTGTTGCTGCTGGGATAGCGGCGGCGCGTGCCGGGCGTCCCGGAGCCGGGTCAGTCCTTCATGGTGTCGTCGATGGCCCCTTCCAGCAGCAGCAGCCAGCGTTTCATGGGCAGGCCGGATGCGCCGAAGCCATGCAGCCGGATGTTGCGACCAGAGCCACCCAGCACCCGGTGGCAAGGGATGACCAGCGGCCACGGGTTGCGGGCCATGATCTGCCCCACCCCGCGCGCCGCGCCGGGGCGGCCCGCCAGTGCGGCCAGCCCGGCGTAAGTGGTGATCTGTCCGTGCGGTACCTTGTCGCGCAGGGCCAGCAGCACGTCGCGGGTGAACGGAGTCAGTCCGTCCAGCAGCAGGGGCAGGTCGGGCCAGCGCACCGGCTTTCCCGCCACGTAGTCGGCCAGTGCGGCCTGCACGGCGCTGCCA
>NZ_VRYY01000163.1 GCF_015731765.1 Nitratidesulfovibrio oxamicus | reverse complement strand
AGGTGCAGGCCGTGCTCGCGGGCCACGGCTCGGGCGGCGTCGAACACCGCCTCGGCCTCGGGCACGTGGGCGTCGGCATCGCGCAGCAGGTTGCGCAGGTGAAGGGGCACGTCCGCCTCGCGCGCGGCCTCGGTCATTTCGCGGATGAAGCCGGTGATCCGCGTTTCCTCCTCGGTAAAGCGAAACCGCCACACCACGTCGAAGTAGCGGCGGATGTCTATGCCCTCCCGCTCGGCCCGCGCCTGCCATTCGCGGTAGAAGCGCATCGATTCTTCCGTGTTCGTGCCGAATACGGCCTGTTCGGACATCCCCGGGGCATAGGGCAGCACGTGCGAGACGATGGCAAAGTCCGCGCCGCGCTCTGCGGCCCAGCGCAGGGTGGCGGGCAGTTCGTGCAGGTTGTCGCGCATCACCACGAATTCCACGCCCACAGCAAGCGGCGCACCGGGCCGGGCCGCGCGCGCCGTCGCCAGATTGGCCAGCGCCCGCTCCATGTGGTCCACGTCGCCCCCGGCCCGGCAGGTGGAAAACAGCTCCGGCGAAACGGCGTCGATGGACAGGCATATCCTGTCCAGCCCGGCGTCCAGCAGCGCGTGCGCCCGGCTCTCCGTCAGCAGATGCCCGTTGGTCTGAAAGCCCACCCAGCCTTCCGGCGGCATATGCTGTCTGGCAAGGCGGATGAACGTTTCAAGGTCGCGGTGCAGCAGCGGTTCGCCCACGCCGTTCAGCACAAGGCCGCTCAGGTGCGGCATGGCAGGCAGCAGGGCGGCGTACGTTTCCGCCGTCATGTCGCCTTCCGGCGCTCTGATGGCGGAAGAATGCTTCACGCACATCCGGCAGTGCAGGTTGCAGCGCGAGGTAACCTCCACGAACAGCTTGCGCGGATAGGGCGGCAGGGCATCCTGCCGGGGGGCTGTGGATGCGGCAATGGCGGCTGTGGACATGGGAAGCCTTTGCGGGACGACACCGCGTCAGGAGGGCGGTTGGCGGCACGGAATGTGCGTATTTGGCAATTTAGCCAAGCAGTCCGGAGGCGTCAATGCCGCCTGTGCCGCCCCTTGCGGCGCGGTCTGCCGGGCGGCGACGAAGGATGCGGGAAGCGCCGGGCAGGGGGCAACCGTCCTTTCCCCGTGCGGGCAGTCCTTCTCCGCCGGCATGCGGCCAGCCCTTTCACCCCAGGGCCAGCCAGCCCTTGTGCATCCCGGCATTCCGCCAGCCGGGGTGCGCAGCGCGTTCCGCCGCAAGCGCTACTCCCATTCTCGGCACTGGTCATTCGCACCGCAAAGTGCTTAGGCTCTGTCCAGTCCCCCTGCGGTACCTCCACCTCTACAAAAGGAGCACACTCGTGGCGAACAGGACAGTCTTCGTCAACACCTTCACCAACGGCATCCTCGGCCCGGATGTTCCCATGCTGGGTCCGGTGGAAGACGGCGGCATCATCGTCGCCAACACCGCGCCCGGTTGCTGGGGGCCCATGCTTACCCCCGCCATCCGGGGCGGGCACGAGGTGACGCAGCCGGTTTACGTGCAGGGCGCGGAACCGGGCGATTCCATCGCCATCCGCATCCTGTCCGTCCAGGTCACCTCGCGGGTCACGGCGTCCGGCAACGACAGCATGTTCGCGGACCGCTGCCTGGGCGACCCTTACGTGGCGGGCAAATGTCCGCAGTGCGGCGCGCTGTACGAAAACACCTGCGTGGAAGGCTGCGGGCCGGACTGCATCCGTTGCGCGGCGTGCGGGGCAGCCGCAGCGCCCTTTGCCTTCACCAACGGCTACACCATCGCCTTCAACGAACAGGGCACGCTGGGCGTCACCCTTAACAAGGCCGCCGCCGAACGGGTGGCCGGCAACGCGCGCGAGTACATGTGCACGCCGGACAATTCCATCCAGAACCCGGTGGTGGCCCTGGCCCCCAGCGACATCCCCGGCGTGGTCAGCCGCATGATCCCCTTCGTGGGGCAGCTTGGCGTCATGCCCACCCGGCAGATTCCCGATTCGCACAACGCGCGAGACTTCGGCTCGTTCCTCGTGGGCGCGCCGCATGAATACGCCATCACCCAGGAACAGTTGGCCGACGTCACCGACGGGCACATGGACATCAACCGCGTGCGCGCCGGGGCCGTGCTGATCACGCCGGTGCGCGTGCCCGGTGGCGGGGTGTACGTGGGCGACATGCACGCCATGCAGGGCGACGGCGAAATCGCGGGCCACACCGCCGACGTGGCCGGGGTCATCACCATGCAGGTTTCGGTGCTGAAGGGCGTGACCTGCGGCGGTCCCATCATCCTGCCGGTATACGACGACCTGCCTCTGCTGGCCCGGCCCCTGAGCGAGGACGAAAAGCGCCAGGCTCGGCAGCAGGCGGACGCATGGGGCGTGCAACTGGAAGAATCCGCGCCCATCTCCTTCGTGGGCACCGGCCCCAACCTCAACGACGCCACGTCCTGCGCGCTGGAGCGCGCGGCGGCGTTCCTGGGGTGCCCGGTGCCGGAAGTGATGAACCGCGCCACCATCACCGGCAACATCCAGATTGGCCGCGCGCCCGGCACGGTTACCGCCACCTTCCTTGCGCCGGTGGACACGCTGCGTGAAAAGGGCGTGTACGAACTGATCCGCACCCAGTACGGCCTGTAGGCGCGTTGCCACGGCTTGCGCGCCAAACGAAGAAGGCCGCCGATCTTGCGATCGACGGCCTTTGCGTGTCTAAGCTGGTCGGGATGAGAGGATTTGAACCTCCGACCCCCTGAACCCCATTCAGGTGCGCTCCCAGACTGCGCTACATCCCGACACGCGAGAAAAGGTGTGTAGCCCCGGTGGCCGGTGCTGTCAACATGAAAATGGTTCAAAGTGCGCGAAAAGGCGTGACGGGGGAGCAGGGCGTTAGGGCCGTGGCGGGCGCATGACGTGGGCGAAGGCTGGGCATGCCACGGCGGTGTCGCGCGCATGATACGATGCCCTTGCAGGTACGGCCGTGTCGGGTAGAATGGCGGCGGGCGGCACGTGCCGCCGGGCGCACCCTTGTCCGAGGCATTGCCCTTGTCCGCTGTCCCCGGCCCGCGCCATCCCGTAGCATCCACCCGCAGGAGGCACCATGACCCCATCGCCCCGCGTTCCCATCGAATCCATTTCGCCGCAGGCCCTGCGCGACTACATGGCCGCCCGGCCGGAGGGCAGCTACGTGCTGGTGGACGTGCGCCAGCCCGAGGAGTACCGGCAGGAGCACATCCCCGGCGCCCGGCTGGTGCCCGTGGGCGAACTGGCCCGTCTGCTGGCCACGCTGGACCCGGCGCAGGACCACGTCTTCTACTGCCGCAGCGGCGGGCGGTCTGCGGCGGCGGCAGTGATGGCGGCGGAAAGCGGCAGGTTCGCCGCGCCGTCATTGGGAATGGGTGGCTCCGATGCCACTGCGGGGATGGGTGGCCCCGATGCCACGGGGGGAATGGGTGGCTCCGATGCCACTGCGGGGGGCCGCATCCTGAACCTGACCGGCGGCATGAATGCCTGGTCCGCCGGGCCCGGACAGGCCGTGGCCAACAGCCCCCGCATCCAGGTGTTTGCCGGGGTGCGCAGCATGGAGGAACTGCTGCGCCGTGCGCTGGACATGGAAAAGGCCGCCCACCTGCTGTACACCCGCGTGCGCGCCGCCGGGCCGAAACCCGCCGTGTGCGCGCTGATGGACCGGCTGATCGGCGTGGAACTGGCCCACGCCAAGGTGGTCTATCACCATCTTGCGCAGCGCTGGGACGCCGACGCCCACGGCGACGCCACGCGCGGCCCGCTGCCGCCCTTCGACGCACTGTTCGATGCGCTGGAAGGCCGTGTGCTGGAAGGCGGCATGGCCGTGGCCGATCTGGAGCCGTGGCTGCGCGACGCCGCCAGCGGCGACTGTCTGGACATCGCGGAACTGGCGCTGGAAGTGGAAATGAACGCCTACGACCTGTACCGCACCCTGGCCGACGAGGCGCGGCGCGGCAGCGGTCTGGGCGGCCTTGCGGAGCGCGCCTTCCTGGATCTGGCCACGCAGGAAAAGACCCACGCCCGCATGATCATCGACCAGATCGCCACCCTTTCCACGGACGGGGAGGCCCGGTGACCCACCCGTTCCGGCATTCGGACCAGCCCCGCCTGTCCCGCAAATCTTGCCTGTCTTGCCAGTCTGGCCCGGCTCGCCATTCCGGCCTGCCCGTGCCCCTGCCTGCCCCGTGGCAAGGGGGTGGGGCGGGCAGGCCTTCGGGGGCGGCTGACAAGCCGAACGGCGCACCCGTGCAACCGGTGTTCATCGGCACGTCCCCTTCCGGCCATCCTGATGCCCTTGCGCCCGATGCCGCCCTGCCCGTTCCCGTGGCCCTGCTGCGCTGCCCGGACTACGACCCGCAGCGCACCGGGCGCATGGTGGCAGAGGCGCTGGACGCCTCCGGCTGGATACCGCCGCGCGGTCACGTGCTGGTAAAGCCCAACCTGCTGCGCGCCACCCCGGCGCTCAGCTGCACCCATCCGCAGGTGGTGCGCGCGGCCTGCGCGTGGCTGCTGGACAGCGGTTGCCGCATCACCGTGGCCGATTCGCCGGGCTTCGGCACGGCGCGCGGCGTGGCAGAGGCCATCGGCCTTGCCGAAGCCCTGCGCCCCCTCGGCTTGTCCGTCACTCCCCTTGATGATGCGGTGCAGGTGCCCCTGTCGTTCGGCGGGTCCATTGGCGTGGCCCGCAGCGCGCTGGAGGCGGACGGCGTGCTCAGCGTGCCCCGCCTGAAGGCGCACAGCCAGATGCGCGTTACCCTGGCGGTTAAGAACCTTTTCGGCTGCGTGCCGGGCGTGCGCAAGGCCTTCGTGCATACCCGCCACGGCGACCGCGACCATCGCTTCGAGGGCGCGCTGGTGGAGGTGGCGGCGGCCCTGCCGCCCACCGCCGCCCTGCTGGACGGGGTGGAGGCCATGCACGTGACCGGGCCGGGGTCCGGCAAGCCGTACCATCTGGGGCTTGTGGGGGCCTCTGCTTCCGGCGTGGCGCTGGATGCGGCAATCTGCGGGCTGCTGGGCCTGACGCCGGAACAGGTGCCCCTGTGGGCCGAACTGGTGCGGCGCGGCGCCCGGGGCGCGCTGCCCGGTGACGCGGAACTGGTGCGCGAAGGACCGGACGCCTTCGATGCCAGCCGGTTCGAGGTGCCCGGCGTGCTCAAGCCCATGAGCTTTCGCCCCGGCACGCTGCTGCGCAGCACCG
>NZ_VRYY01000162.1 GCF_015731765.1 Nitratidesulfovibrio oxamicus | reverse complement strand
ACGCAGCCCGCCGGGGCACGGTAGGCCGAAGGTCCGACCGGCTCGGCTCGCGGAAGGGGGGCAGCTGCAGCCGGGGGCGGAAGAGGGGGCCGCACGACAGGTGGGCGGTGCGCGGCCTGCCATGGAGGGGCCGTTTGCCGATCCGGCAAGGTGTGCGGCAAGGGGTGCGGCAAGCGTGCGGTATGGACGCACATGCGCATGGTGTCCGGATGCTGATCGGTTGCCTTCCGGAAGGTGCCGAATTTCGGCTTACGGACACAAGGACTTGTCGCCCGGCTTGCGCGCGGATAGCCAGTCGATGACGACGATGCGCTCCTCGGGAGTGACGTTGGCGCCGCCCGCGATCATCCGGTCCACGGTCTTTTCCCAACCCGCCCGGTCCAGCTTGCCGATGTCCGCGCAGATGCGGTCCGCGCCGTGGCAGATGCGGCAGGCCCGCATGGCCACCGCCTCGCCGGGGGGAGTCTTGTCACCGCACCCGCTCAGCAGGGTGCCCAACGTCATGACCAGCCCGGCGGTGAGAACCAGCGGGCCGAGCAGGGCTCCCAGCCATCTGGACGAACCGTTGGCCACCGCGGCGTTGTCCGTGGTGCGGGGTGCGTGCGGGGCTGGTGGCTCTCCGAAGGCACGACGCGCGTCATTGATCGCGTCACGGGCAGCGGCATGGGCCGTGTCATGGGGAACATGAAGGGGATCTGCGTGGGATGCGCGGTGGGCATGCGGCATGGCGGGCTCCTGAAGCGGGATTTCCTTCACCATACCGGAAAGCGCGCGGCAGGCAACGGGGCGGAGGATCCTGCACACCACACGCCCTGCGCCACGCGTGCCGCGTGATTTCTCTGGGCCGTCTTGCCGACTTCCTCTTTTCATCACCTGCGATCCGTGCAGTAATTCGTTGTGTTCCTCGGACCGGGACTGCCCGCAAAGCGCAGTATCGTGACCTCAGGCCTTCTGTCGGTTTCGCCGCCGACGCCTCCACCAGCAACACCCCGCATCGCACCGGACCGCGCCTGCGGGCTTGTTCTGCGGTGACTCTCCTCTGATCAACGACGGCAGGATTGCCATAAAAGGGCGTATCCACCGGGCCAGTGAAAATGTGTGCCTGCCTGACGGGCGGGCAGTTTGACCGGTCCGACCGCTTCGGTACGCCTGTGGCGTCGGCCCGCACTGCGCGCCCAGAGAGTATGGCCATCGCCGTGGCGCACCGCCTATCCACCTTGGCCGACTTCGACTGTGTCTTCGTGTTGGATCAGGGCCGCGGGGCGGAACGCGGCCCCCCCACGAACTGCTGTCGCGCGGCGGCCTGTACGCCGAGATGTGGAATGTCGGGGGTGACGGCGGAGGAATGATTCGCGGAGTGGTCAGCTATTTTCCTTGAGGTCGAATGCGCGGATCAATAGTGGAACAGTGTCAATCGCACTCGTGATGCGTTGGTAAAAGTGCTCTATGGTTGGATGGCTTTTAAAGCATGCCAAGCAAATTGAGAACGCTGATATACCAATTTCTGCGCAAGCAACGAGTGCTTGTGATAGCTCAAATGTTCCGATTGCTTTGATGTATGTAAAGTTTGGCGTGTAATGTTCTTTGTGCTCGTCTATTTTTGTGCTCGCTAATATTGAGCGAGTATTTGGGTGCGCACCAAAATCAATAGTGGAATTGTAGATATTTTCAATATGCTTTGAAAATTCTTGATCGTGTGCTTCCGCTAGATATTTGAACATCTTTTTTGCTGTGAACTTTTTTCGGCATTCGTTTCGCGATTTTTCGCTTTTATCTCGCTCTATCCAGATATTTTGCAATGTTGGATTAACAACCATGGCATTGGCGTACAATGCGCTTTCTATGGAACCGCGAAGGGTCATGAAAGTTGGAAGAATTTGGCCGCTCAACGCAAGCCGTATCGCAGCCCGCCATGAAGCGTGAGCATTCAAGAATAGTACACCAGAGACAGGTGGATTGGCTCCCCCCGGTTCTTTGGTGATGTCCATGTACAGGGCGTCTATTCCCCCAAGGATTTTTAGTGGCTCCTTGAACTCTTTTAGTGCCTTGTCCTCATGATTGTTGGCCGTGCGAAGGAAATGGCTAAGCGTCAGCTCCTCTGGTAGTGCCTGTGTGGCATCGGGGTAGATGCTTATTGGCATAGATATTTATGCTTCTTTGCTTGTGTGTTGTGATTCGTGGGTGGGGGGGCAGAGATGTGCACCTCTGAGGGATGTTAATTGAGTCGCATGATGCGGGTAATGCGTTGGTGAGAACTGAGCAAAGCGAATTAGCGAGCGATGTAAAAATCATCCCAGATTTCAGGAGCATCTCTTCGGGGGCCGAAAAATAACCATTCGTACTCGGTGAGTGGGTATCCGTGGCAGTTAATTTCGTGTTGCTGGATGGATGTTCCAAAAATGAAAGTTGCGAATGCCATCAGAACGAGTGCTGACGGAAAGTCCGCTGTGTGTCGACTGTGGCGGCGGGGGAAGAGGTGGTACCCGGAGCGGGGATTGAACCCGCACAGCCGTGAGGCCGAGGGATTTTAAGTCCCTTGCGTCTGCCAGTTCCGCCATCCGGGCACGGTGGGAATGGGCCGAAACCCTAGTATGGGGGCGGGTTGCCGTCAATGTCGGGGTTGCCGAGGGGCGGTGGTCCGTGTGGTGGCGCAGGCGTTGGGGAGTGCGGCGCGTCGGATTGCCCCGTCTGGGGGCAGGGGCGCCGGGTGACGACAAGTGGGGCAGGGGCTGGAGCATCATCGATACTGTCAGGCCAGAGTGCCGACAGGTTGCGACCTGTTTGCCCGATTCTCCCTGACTTGCCTGGCGTGCCCTGACAGGCCTGACAGGCCGGACAGGCCGGAGATGCCAGGCAGGCCCCGGCAAACCCCGACAGGAACTGGTGGGACCGGATGGGACCGGACACAGGCTCGACTGTCCGGAGAGTTGCAGGCACGCCCAGGCAGGCCCGAGCGAAACCCGCGCCCCTTCGCCTATTCCTCCGCTTTCGCGGCAGCCTTGCCGCCACCTCCGCCCTTTCCGCGTTTGGCACGGGCCGATCCCGGCTTGGGCTTTACCGTGGGCACCACGGTCAGGGCCGGGTCCTTGTGGGCATGGGCAGCCATGCCCGCGCGGGCGTCGGGCAGGCGCAGGGCGGCTTCCTGCCAGGCCTCGTCGGCCAGCAGGTACAGGTGCAGCAGGTCCAGTCCCTTGTCCACGAACAGCATGCGGCCTTCCACGTCGTGGCGCAGCAGGGGGGCCACGGCGGCGCAGGCCGCGTGGAATATCGTTTCCTCGTGGTGGGCGAACACGCACTGCACGCGCAAGGCATCGCCCGTGGGGGTGAAATCGATGTGTTCGCCGCCGGTGGCGTCCAGCGCGCCGTGGATGGCGTCCACCAGTTCCGCCTCGCGGGCCAGCAGGTCGTTGTAGCTCAGTTCCGGCCCGTAGACGAAGTGGCCGAAGAGTTCACAGTCGAATTTGGCCATGGTCGGTCCTTGCTGTTGGATCAGGGAGGTTTGCCGGGGCCGTTCGGCCGGGGGCGATTCAACCGGGCGGTGTGGCCGCGGCAACGTGGCCGACCCGGTATGGTCCCGGCGGTGCCCCCGAATCGGCATGGTCAGATCGGTGTCGTCAGGCCGGCGCGGACTGCCCGGTGTAGCCTGTCCGGTGTCGTCCGTCGCCGCCCGGCTGTCGCCTGCCGTCACGGTTTCCCCCGTCGCAAGTGGCGGGCTGCGGCGGGTGCGTCACCTTTCCGTATCACGGATAGCATGTTTTACCCATGATAGAGCGCGGATGCGCCGGACGTCAAAACAACAGGGGGCGCGGCGGGGCTGGACGCGCCCGCCCCGGCGGCGGATACTGGCGCACCCAACCGCACGCAAGGAGCTTCCCATGCCCTACGTCAACATCCGCATCACTCGCGAAGGCGCCACCAGCGAACAGAAGGCGACGCTCATCCGGGGCGTCACGCAGTTGCTGGTGGACATCCTGGGCAAGAATCCCGCCACCACCGTGGTGACCATCGACGAGGTGGACACCGACAACTGGGGCGTGGGCGGCGAAACCATCACCGCGCGGCGCAAGCGCGGGGCCTAGCGCAAGCACGCAAGGGGCGGCGAGGTCACTGCCTTGCGATGTCACCGCCATGCGCGGCGGGACGGTGTGCCAGGTCCACCGGTTCGCCCCCCACCACCGCGCACACACCACGCTTCCGGTAGTGTGGCGGACAGGCATTGGCGGAACGGCCACCGTCTTTTCCCGCCGCCCGTCACCCCGTCGTCCCACCGCCGCCCACGCCGTGCCTTGCGCGCGCTGGCGCATCGCCCCCCCATCTGCTACAGGCTGGGTATGCACACGGACACGCGCCCCCGCCTGGTGGTGCTGGGGCTGGACGGCCTGCCGTTCTCGCTGGCCCGCCACCTTTGCGCCCAGGGCCGCACCCCCAATCTTGCCCGCATCGCCGCATCCCCCAACGCGTCGGCCCTTGCCGCCGAGCTTCCCGACCTGTCGCCGGTGAACTGGACCTCGTTCTACACGGCGTCCGGTCCGGAAACGCACGGGGTGTACGGCTTCACGCGGTTCAACGTGGCCACCCGACAGCTGTCGCTGGCCGACTTCTCGCAGGTGGCCGCCCCCACCATCTTCGACCGTCTGGGCGAGCGCGGGCTGACCAGCCGGGTCGTCAACCTGCCCAATACCTATCCGGCGCGGCCCATTCCGGGCATGCTGGTGTCCGGGTTCGTGGCGCACGACCTTGCGCGGGCGGTGCATCCGCCGTTCCTGCTGGGGCCGCTGACAGGGGCGGGCTACCGGCTGGAGGCCGACACCGCGCGTGGCGGCTCGGATCCGGCCCACCTGCTGGCGGAACTGCGCGCCACCCTTGCCTCGCGCCGCGCGGCGTTGCGCCTGCTGTGGCCCGACCTTGCGTGGAACCTGTTCGTGCTGGTGCTGACGGAAACCGACCGGCTGTTCCATTTCCTGTGGGACGCGGTAACCGGCGAAGGCCACCCGCAACATCCGGCTTGCATGGATTTTCTGGCGGAATGGGATGCTTTGCTGGGCGAGGTGCTGGATCTCGTCAAGGCGCTTTCCGAGCGCGACGGTCGCCCGGTGCGGCTGCTGGCGCTGGCCGACCACGGGTTCGGCCCGGTGCGGGCAGAGGTGGACCTGAACGCCTGGCTGCGCGGGCAGGGGCTGCTGCGTCAGGTCACGCCCGGCGGCGTGGAGCAGTGCCACGAACT
>NZ_VRYY01000161.1 GCF_015731765.1 Nitratidesulfovibrio oxamicus | reverse complement strand
CCACCAGGGCGGCCACGGCCTGCTCGGCGGCGGCACCGGGCGGGGTGCCGGGCGGCAGCGCCCGGCGGAACAGGGTTTCCACCCCGTCGCCCACGAAATGGCGGTAGGCGTCCACGGGGTGTGCGGAAAATCCCTGGGCCAGCAGGCAGGCATTGGCCGCGTCGGCCAGGTCCTCCAGCGTGTCCAGCAGGGTGCCGTCCAGATCAAAGATGATGGCGCGTATGGGCATGGCGCTCACCTAGCGCGTCCGGCCCGGACTGTACAGACTGCGGATGGCCCGCACCCGCCGAACGCCGGATTCCTTGCTGACGTGTAAAAAAAGCTGACACCTCCTCTCGCGCCCTGCTCCACCGGAGCAACCGCAACCGGGAACATCCCGCACCCAAAGCATACTCACATGATTTATCATGATATTTTTTCCACTGGCCGCAGCGAGAACCAGCGCCCCCCCGCACCGCATTGCGCTTTGTGCCAGGGCAAAGAGCACTGCCTCTGCACCGTCAGCCCCTGCTGTTTGCCGATATGCGCGGCATCGCAAAAATTCCGGACAGCCGCACGCCTCGGGGCGCATCCAATCCGCAACGCACCGGGCAACACGGACCGCACAACCAATTAACATGCATTTTTTCAGAGTGTTACTGAAAACAAGCCAACGACGATCTCTTTGGCACAACCGTTGCTAGTTCCGGGGCGTCCCACTGTGCCACAAGGGGTGCACGGGGGCGGAGGCTGGGTAAAGGGTATGCATCACGCATCGCGTTTCACGGAGGAACCATGAGCTTTCCAAGACAAGTCTTCGAATTCCTGAAGGCGAGTTCCATCGCCCATGCGCAGTGGGATATCGAGGTATCCACGTCCATCATCAAGAACCGGAAGAAGTTGATCATCCTCGGCATCCTGCTGCTGCCGATCCTGATGTTCAGCTTTGCCGAAGCGGGCTCCATGCTGGGCAGCAAGACTGCCTACGCGCCCGCGTTCTACTCCACCAAGATCTTCCTGGTCTCCATCGCGGTAGGCCTGGCAGCCGGCCTCATCACCGGCTGCATCGGCGCGGGCGGGGGCTTCATCATCACGCCGGCGCTCATGGCCGCCGGGGTCAAGGGCATCCTGGCCGTGGGCACCGACCTGTTCCACATCTTCGCCAAGGCCATCATGGGCACCACGGTGCACAAGAAGCTGGGCAACGTGTCGGTGAAACTGGCCATCGCCTTCCTGGTGGGGTCGGGCGCGGGCACGTTCATCGGCGGGGCCATCAACAAGGGCCTGTACAACAAGGACCCGCTGCTGTCCGAAATGTTCATCAGCTCCATCTACGCGGTGCTGCTGGGCTTCCTGGGCTTCTACGCGCTGTTCGACTTCATCAAGTCCAGCCGGTCCGGCGGCGGCGGTGACGCGCACGGCGGCAGCAGCGGCGCAACGGGCCTGTCCGTCAAGCTGCAGGCCATGAACGTGCCCCCCATGATCACCTTCGACGAAGACCTCGTGCCCGGCGGCCGCCGCATCTCCGGCTGGATCGTCGCCGCGGGCGGCGTGGTTGTGGGCATTCTGGCGGCCATCATGGGCGTGGGCGGCGGCTTCATCACCTTCCCCATGTTCGTGTACATCTTCGGCGTGTCGTCCATGACCACCGTGGGTACCGACATCCTCCAGATCATCTTCACCGCCGGTCTCGGCGCCATCGCCCAGTACGCCATCTACGGCTACGTGTTCTACACCCTGGCCATGGGCATGCTGATCGGTTCGCTGCTGGGCATCCAGGTGGGCGCGCTGACCACCAAGGTGGTCAAGGGCATCCACATCCGCGGCTTCTACGCCATGTCGATCATCGCGGGCTTCATCAACCGCGTGGCCACCCTTCCCAAGAAGATGGTGGAACTGGAAATGATCTCCATGTCCAAGGATCTGGTGAACAACATCGAGTTCGTGGGCAACATCGTGTTCTGGGTGGTGGTTGCCATCTTTGGTGCCTGGGTGTTCGGCAAGTTCTTCGCCAACATCGGCAAGCTGAGAGCGGAGGCGTAACATGCTTATCCATAGCAAGAGCAGTTTCATGAAGGGCCTGCTGCTCATGGGCTCCTTCTGCGCGGTCTTCTTCCTGATCTTCATGCCGCTCTTCCCCGGTGACGGCGGCAAGGCCATGAACGGCCTGGAGTACTCGGACGATCTTTTCAACAAGCTGTCCAAGGGCTCGTCCTACTTCATCCCCGAAGTGCAGAAGCGCGTCGAGCCGCTGAAGGGCAAGACGGTTGAAGTGGCCTACGCCTCCAAGAAGGCCGAAGACGCCGCCAAGGTGTTCTCCGCCGCGGGCATCACCGCCACCGCCGACGGCGCCACCCTGAAGGTGCAGGGCGACCTGGGCACCCTGCTTGCCGCCGCCGTGGCCGACTCCGACGCCATGTACAAGAACGACGGCAAGACCGTGACCGCGCGCCACGCGGGCATGGACCACATGGTGGTCATGGAGGCCTGGTGGGAAGGCCTGAACCCCATGATCAAGGCCCTGCAGAAGAACAAGATGGTGGAAGAAGCCAACGTGGTGGATGCGGTGCTGAAGCGCGCCGTTGAAACCGGCTACAACTTCTACGGCATCCCCGCAGCCAAGGTCATGGACAAGATGGGCGTGATGGTCGGCCTGCTGATCTTCTACGTGCTGTATACCGTGTGGTACGGCTTCGCCATCTTCGAACTGTTCGACGGCGTCGGCCTGACCATGAAGAAGTCCAAGATCAAGCAGGAAGCCTAGCGTACGCCGCGTCGGCATCGTCGGGCTCTGCCTGACGCCCTGCTCCCATGACGACCACGGCCCCCCGCACCAACTGCGGGGGGCCGTTCCGTTTTCAGGCGGAATCCGCCATGCGCGCCACTTTCCACCCATTGCCCGCAACAGCCGTCTGCCTCGCGCACACCGCCTGTTGCACCAAGGACAAGTTGTGCTATGGTGACGGCAATCGCCCGCACCCCCGGCCCCGGTCGGGTTCTTTACCTGCCCTGTGCACTGCGGGCCTCGGCATCCGGTATCCACGGGGCCTTCACGCGCCCCGTTCCGCCGCACCGCCCCCGCGTCACAACCCGGGGTTTCCGGCGCGGCCCACCTTCATCCGCAAGGAGAACGCCATGCCGTCCAGCTTCACCCGCCGCTGTTTCATGTCCCTGTGCGCCTCGGCAGCCGTCGTGGCCGCCGGCACCCGCCTGCTTGGCCCCACCGTGGCCCACGCCGCCGACGCCGCCGACGCCTTTCCCATGCCGCCGCTGCCCTACCCCGACAACGGGCTGGAACCCGCCATCAGCGCGCGCACCATCTCGTTCCACTACGGCAAGCACACCGCCGCCTACTACGGCAACCTGAACAAGGCCGTGGCAGGCACCCCCATGGCCACCATGAAGCTGGAAGAGGTCATCAAAGCCGTGGCGGGCGACCCGGCCAAGGCCGGGCTGTTCAACAACGCCGCCCAATCCTGGAACCACACCTTCTACTGGGCAGGCATGAAGCCCGGTGGCGGCGGTACGCCCCCCGCCAAGGTGGCCGACGCCCTGTCCGCCGCCTTCGGCTCCGTGGACGCCTGCGTCACCCAGCTTTCCGACGCCGCCAAAACCCAGTTCGCCAGCGGCTGGGCCTGGCTGGTCAAGGGCCGCGAAGGCGGCAAGGACGTGCTGAAGGTGCTGAAGACCGGCAACGCCGAAAACCCCATCACCCAAGGCTATACCCCCATCCTCACCATCGACGTGTGGGAACACGCCTATTACCTGGACTACCAGAACAAGCGCCCCGACTACGTCCAGGCCTTCTTCGACAAACTGGTGAACTGGGACGAAGTGGCCAAGCGGTTGTAGGAAAAGAGTTTTAAAGAGAAGCGGGGAGGGGACCCTCTGAAAAGGGTCTCCCTCCCCGAACCCCGCTCTGCTGTCGTCATCCGTAACACTCGCGCGTTGCGCTCGCGTAACGGCTGACGCTCCCCCCAAAACTTTCAGTTAGGGGGGCTTTTTACCTCGCGTCGGCAACACGGCCATGTCACCCCATGGTGCGCCTTCATTCCTTCACGAAAACCCAATCGAAAAGTTTTGGAAGATAGGGGTCCGGGGAAAGAAACCTTTTCACGCGTTGCGGACGCCATCCGTAAGGTTCGCGCTTCGCGCTTACCTAACGGCTGCCGCAAAAGGTTTCTTCCTCCGGTTACTTCTTTCTCCCAAATCTTTCCGGCGTTACCCGGCGACAGGAGCGATCTTGGCGAGGTCGGCGGCGATGCGGTCGCGGATGGGGCCGAACACACGTTCGTTGTGGGCCACCATGTCGATCTGGCGGGTATGGATGAGCAGGTAGCCCACGCCGCGCACCAGGGTGAGGATGCGATCCTTGGGCAAGCCTTCGAGGGAGGCGAACAGTGCGTCGTCCTTGACGTCGGCGCGGAAGCCGCGCGCTTCCAGCACCTCGCCCACAAAGCGGGCGCGCAGGGAGCGTCGGTCGGCGCTGGCGGCGCCGCCCTTGAACTGGAAGGTCACGTAGTTCTCGTGCGGGTTGTCGGTGGCCATGGCCTCCACGGTGCAGAAGTGGTAGCCGAAGCGCGCTTGAAGATTGCAGTAATCGCGCGAGATCATGAGAAAGTTGCGGTTGGCCAGAGTGGTGGCGGCGGTGGGTTCCAGGTCCGGGTTCACGGTGGATTCCATCATGACCGACAGGAACCCGCGTGCGTCGGTGGCGGGCGGCCCGGCCCAGGGCACGGCGGTCATGCCGTCCCACAGGGCCAACATGGGCGCGGAGGCGATGTCGTCCAGGTCCACCACGGGGCCGGGCACAGGCTTGCGAAAGCCTCCGTCGATGTCCAGCAGCCAGTATTGCAGCTTGGTGCCGTTGACCCGCAGCTGCTTGCCCAGCCGCTGGGTGCCGGGGCCGGTGGCGCCCATGTGATCGGACACGCCGAACAGCACCTCCACGGACTTCTCGTGGCAGAAGCGGGTGATGTCGTGCAGGGTGCGGCAATGGGCGGGGGCGAACCGGGGCGATTCCGGGTCCAGCAGGTTCAGGGGCAGCACCAGCCGCGCGGCTTCGGACAGCGCGGTGTGCACGGGGCTGCCTTCCATCAGGTTGCGACGCGGGGCGTGGCCCAGAAGATCTTCGATGCGGCCGGGGTGCACGCGGCGGTTGTCCGCGTCCACGGTGACGATGCCCGCATGCTCCAGAAGTTCGGCGGCGCGGGGCACACCGAACAGGGCGGGCACGCCGTACTCGCGGGCCACGCTGGCCAGGTGCCCGGCGGCGCCGCCCG
>NZ_VRYY01000160.1 GCF_015731765.1 Nitratidesulfovibrio oxamicus | reverse complement strand
CCTGCGCCCTGCCCTGCGGGCCAACGGACGACGCACCGGGGCGCGCCCCGGCCTTGCCCTCGCGCGGGGCCACGGTCAGTTCAAGGGTGTTCCATTCCTTGCAGGCGGGGCACTGGCCGCGCCATTGCGGTGCGCGCGCCCCGCAGGCGGTGCAGACGTAGGTTTCGCGCAGTTTCACGGGCGCACGCTACTTGCTTTCGGGCGGGGTGCGCGCCTCCACCACCTTGACGCCGAACTCGGCCACGGAGGCGGGCGGGTTGTAGAACACCACCATGAACGGCACTTCGCCGCCGGGGGGCACGTTGGTGTTGTTGGTGAGGATCTCGATCTTGTTGTTGAGGGCCGTTTCCAGCTCCTGCTCGCCCAGCACCTGCAACTGGAACAGCGACACGGTGACGCCGCACAGTTGCTGCTTGGTGACCACGGCGGCGCCTGCGGCATCGTACAGCGAGGCCTCGATCTTGATCAGTTCGCGCGGCGAGGAAAAGTTGTTCACCACCTTGCCCTCGATTACCGCGACCTGGCCCACCTTTTCGTTGTTCACGTAGTACTGGCGGTAGTTGCGCAAGGCGATGTTCTTGATCTGCTCGGTGCCGTTGACCACCGGCGGAGGCGTTTCCGCCGCCTTCTCGCCGGGCCACATGCCGGTGAAGCGCAGGGTAACGCCCACGGCCACGGCCAGCAGCACGGCCACGAACCCGGCGATGACCGGCCAGCCGTACTTCTTGGGCGGCACGGCTGGCGGGGCGTCGTCCAGGTTGTAGCCCTTCATGGAGCCGATGATGTCGCTGACGTCCGGCCCGTCGTCCGTACTGCCGCGCTTGCGGGCATCGGCCTGCACCTTGGCGCGCACGGCGGCATCAAGGTCCGCCTCCGGGTTGGGGGCAACGTCGAAGGGGCCATGGTCCAGTTCCGCCCCGTTGGCCGACACGGTACCGGAAGCGATGCCGGACGTGCCCGCAGCGGCGTCATCCGGCCCGCCCATCCCGAGTCCGCCCATGACGGCGTCGAAGTCGGGCGCGCCGGGGGTAGGCGGCGTGGCCGATTCGATGGGAAAGACGGACTTGCACAGCGTGCATTTCAGTTTCGCACCGGGGCGGGCGCGATCGTCGGGCAGGTTGTATTTGGTAGAGCAACTGGGGCAAATGACGATCATCGGGCACCTCGGACAGGGGGTCTCGGCGAATGGCCGGGGCGCGACGACAGGCAGGCGGCGTGGCCCACCCTATGCACCCTCGGGTTCGATGACGGCTTCGTAGATACCGGGAAGTTCGCGATACCGTTCGGCATAGTCGAGGCCATACCCTACAATGAAGCCACCGGGCAACGCAAACCCCGCGAAATCCACGCGCACGGGCACGGCGCGGCGCTCCTGCTTGTCCACCAGCGCGGCCAGGCGCAGGCTCTTGGCGCCGCGCGCCGCAAGCTGGCGGAACAGGAAGTCCACGGTGTGGCCGGTGTCCACGATGTCTTCCACCAGCAGCACGTGCTTGCCCTGCAAGGGCACTTCCACGTCCTTGGTGAAGCTGACGGTGCCGCAGGTGGCGGTGGCCGAGCCGTAGCTGGCCACGCGCACGAAGTCGAGTTCCGGGCGCATGTCCAGATGCCGCACCAGGTCGGCAAAGAACATGAACGCGCCCTTCAGCACGCAGACCACCACCAGTTCCTCGCCCGCGTACAGGCGATTGATCTCATCGCCCATCTCGGCCACGCGCGCGGCAATGGCCTGCGCGTCATACACTACCTTCAAGTCCTTGATCTTCATTGTCGTCCGGCCTCCGGGCCCGTGTATCGCAGGGAGCCGGATACACCGCGCGCTACGCGGCATGCCCGGCCCGTGGGGTTGTCATGTGCAGGCACAAGCAGCGGCTGATGGAGCAACATCGCGGCACGCGCACCGGACGGCACGCGGCAGGCCGTCCGCTACATTTCCAGCAGCACCGCCGTTTCGTCGCAATCGGGGAATTTGGGACAGTGGATGCAGTCCGCCCATATCTTCTGGGGCAGCACATCCTTTTCCACCACCCGGAATCCCATCCGCAGGAAGAACTCCACCTGGTAGGTCAGCGCGAACACCCGGAAAATGCCCAGGGTCACGGCATCGCTCAAGCAGGCATCCACCAGCTTGCGTCCCCAGCCCTTGCCGCGCAGATCGTCGGCCAGCACCAGCGAACGCACTTCGGCGATGTCGTCCCAGGCGATGGACAGGGCGCAGCAGCCCACCAGCGGGCCGCCATCGTCGGGGTCGAGAACCAGAAAGTCGCGCAGGTGGCTGTACAGCTGGTTCAGCGAACGCGGCAGCAGCAGTCCCTGACCGGAGGTGTGCATGAGCAGGCCGTGGATGGCCTTGACGTCCTGCACGCGGGCCTTGCGGATGTACGGCTGGCCCATCTAGTTGCCCCCCAGCAGGGTATCCACGAACTTGCCCAGTTCGTCGGCCTCGACAAGGCCCACGTGATTGGCCACCAGCTTGCCCTGCCGGTCGTAGACCAGCAGTTGCGGGATGGAGGACACGTTGAAGAACCGCTGCAATTCCTCCTTGCCCTTCCACACCGGATAGTTGAACGGCGTGCGGGACATGAAGGCCGCCAGTTGCTTCGGGTTGTCGTCCAGCGAAATGCCGTACAGGGCCACCTTGTCTTCGGAATACCGGGCCCGCACATTGATCAGGCCGGGAATTTCCTCCAGGCACGGCGGGCACCACGAGGCAAAGAAATTGACGATGACCACCTTGCCCCTGGCGGCGGTGACGCGGCGCAGCAATTCGCCGGAGCCCATCTCTTCCACCGCCGGGGCGGCAGCAGCAGCGCCGCACAGTGCGACGAGCAGCAGCGGAAGAAGCATGAGCGATGTCAGGCGTTTCATGTACAAGCCTCCGATGGGATAAAGCCACTGCGCCCGGAATCCACGGGCTGACGCCCACGGCTGTTCCGGGGTCCGCCACGCAGGCGGAGCGCATTCTTACCGCCGAACGCGCGCCGGGGCAACCGGCGCGGCCATGGCGACCATGCGCAAGGCAAGAGAGAAGGCGGACGCCGGAATGGCAACCCAGCCGGGCGAAAGGACACAGTTGCACCGACGGCTACTGCACCGTCAGCAACTCCTTGGCCACCCGCACGGCGTCCACGGCGTCGGCGGAATAGCCGTCCGCGCCGATGGCCTCGGCATAGGCGGGGGTAACCACAGCACCGCCCACCATGACCTTGACGGGCAGGCCGCGCTCGCGCACCAGGCGCACCGTGTCTTCCATGCGCACCATGGTGGTGGTCATCAGGGCCGAAAGCCCGATCACCCGCGCACCAAGGCGTTCCGCGGCCTCCACGATGTCGGCGGCCTTCACGTCCTTGCCCAGGTCCACCACGTCGAAGCCGTGGTTGCCCAGCATCAGGGTGACGATATTCTTGCCGATGTCGTGGATGTCGCCCTCCACCGTGGCCATGATGATCACCGGGCGGGTTTCCTGCCCCCGCTGGGCTTCAAGCAACGGTTGAAGTTTGCGGAAGGCGTGCTGCATGGTCTCTGCCGAGCGGATGAGCTGCGGCAGGAAGTACTCACGCCGCTCGTAGCGGCGGCCCACCTCGGTAATGCCGGGGATCAGCCTTTCCTGCACCAGCGAGAACGGGTCGGCCCCTTCGGACAGGGCGCGTTCCACCAGAACCAACGCACCGTCGCGGTCGCCCCGGATGACGGCCTCTTCCAGGGTGGCGGCCTTGGCCTTCATGCCGCCGCCAGTTCCACCGGCCCCGCCAGTCCCGCCAGCGGGCGTGGCGCCGGTGGCGTCTCCGCCCGGCGTCCAGCCGGAATAGCCCGCGATGAACGACTCGGCGTTGGCGTCCAGCCCCAGCAGCACGCTGGAAGCGGCCACCGCCTCGCGGATGCGCGCGTTGCCGGGGTGGGCGATGCACGAGGAAAGCCCCGCGCCCGCCGCCATGGCCAGGAAGGTGGCGTTCAGCAGTTCGCGCGCGGGCAGGCCGAACGAGATGTTGGACAGCCCGATGGTGGTGGGCAGCCCCTGCGCCGCACACCAGCGGATGGTATCCAGACAGTGGCGCGCGGCCTCTGCCTTGGACGACACGGCCAGGGCCAGCACGTCCACCATGACCAGGCGGCGCGGAATGCGCAGGCTGTCGGCCTGTTGCAGCAGTTCCTCTATGATGACGATGCGTTCCGCCGCCGTCACCGGCAGCTTGCGCCCCTTGAGCGGCAGCAGGATGAACGGCGCGCCGTGGTCGCGGCACAGCGGCCCCAGGTGCTCCATGCGCCCGGGCTCGCCGCTGATGGAGTTGACCAGCGGCGAACCGGGATGGAACGGCAGTGCTGCGGCAATGGCATCGGCGTTGGACGAATCCAGCGACAGCGGCAGCGAGTGGCGGGCCACCAGGCGTTCCACCAGCGCGGGCAGCAGCACCGCCTCGTCCACCATGGGCGCGCCCACGTTCACGTCCAGCAGCGGCGCGCCCGCCTCCACCTGTTCATCGGCAAAGCGCAGGGCCTGGGCGAATTCGCCCGCTTGCAGTTCCGCCGTCAGCAGTTTCTTGCCGGTGGGGTTGATGCGTTCGCCGATGATGCGGATGGGGCTGCCCGCCCCGACATGCACAAGTTGGGCGCGGGTGGTCAGCACGATGCCGTCGCGCCGGGCAGGGTCGGGAACAAGGCCGCCCGAAAGATTGTCCAATACGCCGCGCAAGGCGGCAATGTGGTCGGGCGTGGTGCCGCAGCAGCCGCCCAGCAGGCGCGCACCGGCGGCGGCGAAACGCGCCGTGTGCCGGGCGAAATCGTCCGGGCCCAGGCGGAACATGGTATTGCCGTCCACCAGTTCCGGCAGGCCCGCGTTGGGCTCCACCAGCACCGGCACTTCGGAGATGGACAGCAGTTCGTCCACCACCTCGACCATCTGTTCCGGCCCGGCGCTGCAATTTGTGCCCACAAGATCCACGCCCATGTTGAGCATGGACTGCACGAACACCTCGGGTCGCGTGCCGGTAAGGCTGACGCCGCCCTCGAAGGTCATGGAGACGCCCACGGGCAGGTCGCATTCGGCGCGCACGGCCAGCACGATGGCCCGTGCCTCGGCCAGGTCGAACTGGGTCTCGGCAAGAATCAGGTCCACCCCGCCCTGCACCAGCCCCCGGACCTGGGCGCGGAAGGCGGCCACCAGTTCGGCGGGGTCAAGATCGCCCAACGGGCGCATGAAATGCCCGGACGGCCCCACGCTGCCCGCCACGAAGGCCTCGCGCCCGCTGGCAAGCACGGCCTCGCGCGCTGC
>NZ_VRYY01000159.1 GCF_015731765.1 Nitratidesulfovibrio oxamicus | reverse complement strand
GCCGAGTTCGTGCGCCGCATGGCGGGCGACCTGCCCGCCGACTGGCAGGCCGGTGTGGCCGCCGCGCTTGCCGCCACCGATGGGGCCAGGGAAACCCTGGCCACCCGCATCGCCTCGCGCAACGCCCTGAACGCCGTGGCTCCGCTGCTGCCTGAAATGATCGGCGGCTCGGCGGACCTTACCGGCTCCGTGGGCACCTGGCACAAGGATTCCAGGCTGGTCACCCCCGGTGACTGGGCCGGCAACTACATCTCCTACGGCGTGCGCGAATTCGCCATGGGCGCCATCATGAACGGCATGGCCCTGCACGGCGGCTTCCTGCCCTACGCGGGCACCTTCCTGATCTTCTCGGACTACGCCAAGAACGCCATCCGCCTGTCTGCCCTCATGGGCGCGCGGGTGGTCTGGGTGCTCACGCACGACTCCATCGGCGTGGGCGAAGACGGTCCCACCCACCAGCCGGTGGAACAGCTGGCCGGTCTGCGCCTGACTCCCAACGTGCAGGTGTGGCGCCCCTGCGACACCGTGGAAACCCTGTCCGCGTGGAAGGCCGCCGCCGAATGCGCCACCGGCCCCACCTGCATTTCGCTGACCCGTCAGGACGTGCCCTTCGTGGAACGCACCGCCGAGCAGCGCGCCAGCATCATGCGCGGCGGCTATGTGCTGCGCGACTGCGCGGGCACGCCGGAAGCCATCATCATGGCCACGGGTTCGGAAGTGCAACTGGCCCTTGCCGCCGCAGAGGCCCTGGCCGCCAAGGGCCGCAAGGTGCGCGTGGTGTCCATGCCGTCGTCCACCCAGTTCGACCGCCAGGACGCCGCGTACCGTGAATCGGTGCTGCCGTCCGCCGTGCGCGCGCGCGTGGCCGTGGAAGCCGCCGCCGTGGACGGCTGGTGGAAGTACCTGGGCCTGGACGGCAAGGCCGTGGGCATGACCGGCTTTGGCGAATCCGCCCCCGGCAAGGTGCTGTTCGAGTACTTCGGCATCACCACCGAGAAGGTCATTGAAGCGGTGGAGTCGCTTATCTAAGGACTCCACAAGGAGCTTTTTGCCCCTGCCTGACCGACCCGAAGGGCGCGAAGCGTGCCCGTTGGGCGAGCGTGCGAGTCCTGCGGGCATCGAGCGCAGAGCGGTCAGAACGCCTTTTTATTCCGGTCAAGCACGAGAAGCGTGCGCTGCTGTCTCCATCCGTAACACTCGCGCAAGCACTCGCGTAACGGCTGCGGCACGCTCCCCTCCATAAAAAGGCGTTCTTACTTGGCACAGACAAAAATCCCTCTTGTGGCAGTATTGCCAAGTGGGATGGTGGCGTACCGTGGACGCGCAGGACAAGCGCAGTACGGCCCCTCCCCTCGGTCTGGACACAGGGCGCGAACGTGGTAGGATGCCAAAACCACGTTCGCGTCTTTTCTTTTGCCAACCAAATCAAGCCAATCGAGCAGCAGAGGTATATCCATGGCCGTACTGAAGATGACCGACCTTGATCTGAAGGGTAAGCGCGTCCTCCTGCGCGAAGACCTCAACGTACCCCTGAAGGACGGCAAGGTGACCAGCGACAAGCGCATCCGCGCCGCGCTGCCCTCCATCGAAATGGCCCTCAAGGCGGGTGCCCGCGTGCTGCTGGTGTCGCACCTGGGCCGCCCCACGGAAGGGGAATTCGACGCCGCCTTCTCGCTGGCCCCGGTGGCCGAGCACCTTTCCAAAGCACTCGGCTTTCAGGTGCCGCTGGTGCGCGACTACATCGACGGTATCGAAGTGGCGGAAGGCCAGTGCGTGCTGTGCGAGAACGTGCGCTTCCTGAAGGGAGAAAAGAAGGACGACGAGGCACTGGGCCGCAAGCTGGCCGCCCTGTGCGACATCTTCGTCATGGACGCCTTCGGTGCGGCGCACCGTGCCCAGGCCTCCACCCACGCCGCCGTGCGCTTCGCCAAGGTGGCCTGCGCCGGTCCCCTCCTGGCGGCGGAGCTGGACGCCCTGTCACGCGCCCTTGACGCCCCTGCCAAGCCCATGGTGGGCATCATCGGCGGCTCCAAGGTGTCCACCAAGCTGACCCTGCTGGATACGCTCTCCAGTAAGGTGGACCGGCTCATCGTGGGCGGCGGCATCGCCAACAATTTCATCAAGGCCGCCGGGTACGAGGTGGGCCGTTCACTGTACGAGCCGGATCTGGTGGACGAAGCCGCCCGCCTGATGGCCGCCGCCAGGGCCGCCGGGGGCGAGATTCCCGTACCGGTGGACGTGGTGGTGGGGCCGGAATTCGCGGATTCCGCACCGGCCACGGTGCGCAGGGTGTCGGAAGTGAAGCCGGACGAGATGATCCTGGACATCGGCCCCGAAACGGCCAAGCTGTACCGCGACATCCTGATGCAGGCGGGCACCATCGTCTGGAACGGCCCGGTGGGCGCCTTCGAGGTGGAGCAGTTCGGCCAGGGCACCAAGGCCCTGTGCATGGCGGTGGCCGACAGCCCGGCCTTTTCGCTGGCGGGCGGCGGCGATACCGTGGCCGCCATCGAAAAGTACGGCGTGGTGGACCGCATCTCGTACATGTCCACCGGCGGCGGGGCCTTTCTGGAATTTCTGGAAGGCAAGACCCTGCCCGCCGTGGCCGTGCTGGAGGAACGTTCCAGCAAGGGCTAGCAAGCGGCAGGGTGCAGTGCTGGTGCATGCGGGCAACCCCGTGGGTGCACAGGCCTGCTGCATTTGTTTCACGCGGCGCGCTTCCGTTGCCATGGCGGCTTGGGCCTTCGGCAACAGGAGCGCGCCGTTGACGTTTCACGCTGCGTCAATGCATGGGGATGCGGCATGGACATTCATCCGACGCTCCGTTCCCTGTGGGTGCGGGCATGCACGGATATGCTACGGGTAGGGCGGGCGGGAGAACGCCCCCAGGCCGTTGCATTGCATCGGCAACGCGGGCATGTCCGATACGTTGCCGCACCGTGTTTCGCAACGTGCGTGCGGTGCGCGTGCCTTCAGGGACCGGACCGGGGGGAAGCGGCCACTGACGCAGGGTTTCTTAGCAGCGTGCAACATGGGTGCGTGATGCTGCGTTCATTTTACGTTCCTGTTTCCGGTTTTCCGCTACGCTGTTGTTGACTTGCTGTAGTTGCGGATGTAAGAGCGGCGAAGTGCCATGGCTGGCGCCGATGTTTCGGTGTCGTCACTTCGGCCCCGTCGTTCAATTCCCGCGGAGGTCCATATGGATGACTTTTTGAAGGAAGCCTTGGAGATCGTGAAGGCGCAGGCCAGTGTCCGGACCATGACGGAGGACGAGATCACCTCCATGGTGCAGAAACTTGCCAATGGCATTCGTGCCATCAGCCTTGGCGAAGCCGAGCCTGAAGAAGCGTGTGAAGCCTGCGGCGATCCGCGCAAGGCCGTGAAGGAAAAGTCCATCACCTGTCTTGAGTGCGGCAAGTCGTTCAAGATTCTCACCCGCAAGCACCTTGCGTCGCACGGCCTTGACGCCGTTGCCTACCGCGAGAAGTGGGGCCTCAAGAAGAATACCCCGCTGGTGTGCAAGGCGTTGCAGCGCGAACGCCGCAAGAAGATGAAGGACATGAAGCTTTGGGAGAAGCGGCGCAAGCCCGTTTCCTAGGCGGGAGGCACCGGCCATGTGCCGGACAGCCTCGGGAGGGCCGTTTGTTGCGGCGGCGCCGCCGAGAGTTCGCGACGGAAAAAGGCCGCCCTGCGTATGCAGGGCGGCCTTTGCCGTTGTTTGCAATGCGCTGTCAGAGTGTGCTCCACTGGCGTGTTTGCGAACAGGCGTGTCCCGCATGCGGCCCGTTGGCCCGCGGTGTGCACGATTGGTTTTTCTGCTGCATGCCGTGCACACGCGCAGGAAACGCAGAACCGCCCTTGCGGGCGGTTCGGAGTTTCTGCAGGTCGTGATGCGGAACCGGTCTCAGTTGTCCAGCGCGCCTTCGCCCACGATAAGCGAGCGACCGACGTCGCCAAGGTCACCGCCGGACCCGTCGGGGGCGGGAGCGTGTTCCGTGGCCACCATGCGGTAGCCGAAGCTGACGTATAGCGGACCCTGATCTTCGGGATCGCGGTAGAAGCGTGTTTCGAAGGGGATGGCGCCCTCGTCACCCACGGCGCGAGGCAGGTAGTCGTATTCCTCCGCGTCGAGCACCCGGCCCGAGGCATCGCTGAGGTAGACCATCACGGTGAGCTGCTCGTACCACTTGGCCCAGGCGGGCAGGGCGCCGGGCACAAGGCTGGCCTGCCCGCGCACGCCCACGGATTCCCGCAGCGGCACCACGCGGTAGGTGAAGCGCAGGTACTGCATGGAGACGGTTTGCGGGGTGTCGGGCTGCAGTTGGGCACGGGCAAGATGTCCCACGGTCTGTTTGCCGCAACCCGCAAGCAGGCCAGTGCACATCAGCAGC
This sequence comes from Nitratidesulfovibrio oxamicus, assembly GCF_015731765.1. Taxonomy (GTDB): domain Bacteria; phylum Desulfobacterota; class Desulfovibrionia; order Desulfovibrionales; family Desulfovibrionaceae; genus Cupidesulfovibrio; species Cupidesulfovibrio oxamicus. The sequence continues at coordinate 898 of NZ_VRYY01000159.1, read as the reverse complement.
GCGGCCAGCGCGGCCAGCAACCGGAATCCGACGGGGCGTCCGACCCGTCCGGCATCGTTGCGGAAGGGGGAGTGCGAAAGGGAAGGCACGGGCATGGCATCTCCGGCGGTTGCGAAACGTGCGGTTGCGCCGCAAGGGGAATGGGCAGCGGCGCGGGTGGACCCCGCCGCGCGGAGGAGCGTTGTCGTCGCGATGTGACGCGTTCAGCAGGCCTTACGGCTTGGGCGGACCATAGACCAGCATTTCCGCCAGCGTCAAGGAAACCCGGGGGGAAACCCGGGGGGCGCTTCCCTTGCCCGCGCCCTTGGCGCAGTGTTCCATTTCCAGTTCCGCCAGGCGCCGGTAGAAGGGGGTGCGGTCCAGCGTGGGCACCGCCTCGTCGGGCTGACCGTCGGTCAGGCCGCAAAAGCGGTGGCAGCCGCGAAACACCTGGCGCTGCCCGTCGGGGCGCAACAGTACGTTGCGCGTGCCGTGCATGCGGCAGATCATCAGCCGATGGGCGTACAGGCCGCACAGCCCGTCGTCGTTGACGGGGCACATCACGCGCGGCACCACCCCCGCGGCCCGTGCGGCTTCGCACTGGGCCACCACGTCATGCGCGCGGCGCAGGTATTCGGCGCGGCGTGACTCCGACAGGGCCAGCATGCCCTTCCACAGGTAGGCCCACTCCACATGGGTGTGGTGCTGGAAGTGGGTGCGGCAACAGTTGTCCTCGCAGTCCGCGCAGGTCAGTCCGGTGGCGTGGGCGGTTTCCGCGTAGGCCCGCTCCATGTCGGCATACAGTTCCGCCAGGCGGGCGAAGACGCCGGGGCTCTTGCGTCCACCCTTTGCTGCCGGGCGGCCCGGCTGGGGCTGGCCCGCGGTGTTTGGTGCGCCAGGCACGGCGGCGGTGCGGCCG
>NZ_VRYY01000158.1 GCF_015731765.1 Nitratidesulfovibrio oxamicus | reverse complement strand
CATTCCCCGTTGCGCGGCGAACCCGGCGGGCACATCCCCGCCGGGGGGGAAAGCGGGTTGCACCGCCCGACGGCCAACGGCCAGTCGCCGATGGGCACCAGCGAGGCCGGTGGGCATGAGAGAGCGCGCGCGGGGCGGCCCGGAGTGATTGGCGACGCTGGTGGGCGCAACAGGGGCGAGGGCGGCGGAGTCCGCTAAGCCCCCGCACCGGAGGGCGCCGGCAACTCTCCCTCACCCGCAACAACTCCCCGTTGCGTTCCGGTCAAAAGGCAGCGCCGACCTGACGGCCCGCGATGCCGTGTCCCGTCGCGTCTCCCGTGTCCCCCGCGTCCCCCGTGTCCCCCGTGTCTCCCGCGTCCCCTGCGTCCGCCCTCCCCTGCCGGACCATGGCCCCATGCCCGTTTACCCCCACCCCGGCGCGTGCTATGCCCCTGCTTCGGCGCGGCCACCGCGCGCGGCACCCGCTTGTGCCCGCGAGGCACGCCCGCCTCAGCCGCACATCCGGAGTGATCATGAACACAGCCCGCCACATCGCCGCGCGTTTTCGACCATCCCCAGTTCCGCAGACCTCCAACCGCCAGCGCCCCCCACGCCGCGCTGCACGCCTGGCGCTTGTGGCCCTGCTGGCGGCAGGCCTGCTGCTGGGCGGATGCAAGCCCCCAAAAAAGGGGACGGCAGCCCTGCCGGAACGCCCCACCTACATCCGCGAGGCCATGGACCAGGAAGCAGCCGCAAACGATGCGGGCACGAGCGCCACGAGCGCCACGGGCACCACCGGCACAGCGATGGCAGGCACCGCCACGACTGGTACCGCTGCCGACACCGCGCAACCTGCCGTCCCCGATCTTGTGGTCACCCCTGACAGCATGGCCAACAACCGCCAGCCCGAACCAGCACCGCAACCGCAGAACCGCGCATCCGCCCCCGTGGGTGAACTGGTGGACCTTTCCGACGGCAGCAGCATAGAGGCCCCCACCCGCCCGCAGGACCAGTTTGCCTTTGCCATGGCCCTGCTGCAGGGGGCCGACGGCCAGCCCGACCCGGCCCGTGCCGCACCATGGCTGGAAAAGTCCGCCGCGCAGGACTTTGGCCCCGCGCAGGACGTGCTGGCGCGCCTGTACCTGGACGGCACCGGCGTGCGCAAGGACGAGGCCAAGGCCTTCGCGCTGGCCATGTCCGCAGCAGAGCAGGACATCATCAACGCGCAGGCCCTGGTGGGCGTGCTGTACACTTACGGTCGCGGCACCCGGCGCGACTTCATGCAGGGCGAGAAGTGGCTCTCTCTGGCGGCGGAACGGGGCCACCCGCAAGCCTGCGACCTGCTGGCCGAATACCATCGCAAGGGGCTGGCGGGACCGGAGAACCAGCAAGAGGCCTACCGCTGGACGGAACGCGCCGCAGCCCTGGGGGTGGTGCGCGCGCGCTTCTGGCTGGGCGTGCATTACCGTTACGGCATGGGCACCCCGCGCGACGACGCCAAGGCGCTGCACCTGCTGCGCGAGGCCGCCGACGCAGGCAACACCGACGCCATGGGGCTGGTGGGCGAAATGCTCTACAGGGGCCAGGGAAGCGAGCCGGACATGGCTGGTTCCGTGCGTTATTTCCAGATGGGCGCCAAGGCGGGCGACCTGCACTCGCAGCTCAACCTGGGCGTCCTGCATCACGAAGGCACCGGCGTGCCCAAGGACTACCCGCGCAGCCTGCAACTGTTCGGGCTATGCGCAGAGGGCGGACACCCGCGCTGCATGACCCTGCTGGGCAGCATGCTGGCAGAGGGCGAGGGAACCGGGGCGGACGCGGTCGCCGCGCATTCGTGGCTGACCCGCGCCGTGCTGTTCGGCGACGGCGACGCCGCGCCCGTGGCCGCCAAGGTGCAGCAGGGCATGACGCCTGACCAGCTGGTGCATTCCAAGAACATGGCCGCGCAGTGGATGCAGGCGCATCCGCAATTTCAGCCCGGCGTGCCCGCGCAACTGGACCCGGAAGCATCCCCGGCGGTTCCGCAGGCAACGCCACAGGCCACACCGGGGGCCGCCACCGGCGGCGGCGTGCCGGACATGCCCGCCACGCCCACGGAGTCAAACGCACCTGGCGCGCCTGATACATCCGGCGCATCCGGCGTATCCGGCGCATCTGGCGTATCTGGCGCATCCGGCATCGCCACGCCGCAGGCGTCGTCCAACGCGACGTCCCCTGTCACCCAGACCGGCAAGGCGGGCACCCCCACTGCGGCCCCCGTGAAGAAGAAAAACACCAAGGCCGCCAAGGGCGCCCGCACCACCAACTGATACGCGCCGGGCACGACGACGCAACGGACGCTGCATGCCTCCCTTCCCCGATCACAACGCCCCGCACGCCACCGGCCCGTTGCGGGTGTTTCGCCACCGAAACTATCGACTGTTCTTCGCCGGGCAGGCCATTTCCCTGCCCGGCACCTGGATGCAGTCCATGGCCCAGTCGTGGCTGGTCTACCGGCTGAGCGAATCCAGCTTAGTGCTGGGGGCGTTGGGCTTTGCCGCGCAGTTGCCCCTGTTCGTGCTGTCCGTGTTCGGCGGCGCGCTGGCCGACACGCGCGACAGGCGCGCCATCCTGGTGGGCACGCAGGTGGCCTCCATGCTGCTGGCGCTGACGGCCGCCGCGCTGACCATGACCGACGTGGTGCAGGTATGGCACGTGTTCGGGCTGGCCACGGCGCTCGGCATCGTCAATGCCTTCGATGTGCCCACGAGGCAGTCCTTCATCATGGACATGGTGGGGAGGGACGACCTGCCCACGGCCATCGGGCTCAACTCGTCCATGTTCAACGCGGCACGGGTGGTCGGGCCTACCCTGGCGGGCCTGGTGGTGGCCGCCTCGGGCGAAGGGTGGTGCTTTCTGCTCAACGGCATCAGCTTTGTACCGGTCATCGCGGGGCTGATGCTGATGCGCTTGCCCGCCCATGTGCCCCCGCCGCCCGGCCCTTCGACGCTGCAACGCATCGGCGAGGGGCTGGGATTTGCCGCACGCCACGAGGGCATTCGCACCACCCTGCTGCTGGTGGGGGCCACCAGCCTCATCGGAGTGAATTATTCGGTGCTGATGCCCGTGGTGGCCGACAAGGTGCTGGGCGGCAACGCAAGAACCCTGGGCCTGCTGCTGGGTGCCGCCGGAGTTGGTGCGCTGCTGGGCGCGCTGTGCCTTGCCCTGCGGCGCAGCAGCAACGGACTCTCTCGCTGGGCGCTGTATGCAGCCGTGGGCCTGGGGGGCAGCCTGACGGCGTTCGCGCTGTGCCGGTCGGTGTGGACGGCGCTGCTGGCGCTGGTGCCCGTGGGCATGTGCATGGTGGTGTTGATGGCGTCAGCCAACACGCTGCTGCAAATCATGTCTCCCGACGCCTACCGGGGCCGGGTCATGGCCCTGTATTCCATGATGTTCCTGGGCATGGGACCGTTCGGTTCGCTGCTGGGCGGCACCGTTGCCCATGCGCTGGGGCCTTCGCCGACGTTGCTGCTTTCCGGCATCGTCTGCCTGGGCAACGCGCTGTGGTTCGGAGTGTGGCTGCAGCGGCATGGCCCGTCGCTGCAAGGCGTGGTACGCGAGGCAAGCTGAGGACGTTGTTGCCTCCGGATGGCGACGTGCCGGGCGTAATAGTTCCAGACGTGACCACCGGCACGCGGGCGCGTCGGCAACGATGCCGCAAGGAGCGCCCCGGCATGCGGCATGGCGACGACGTCCCGAGCGACGAGCAATGAACAGGGGAGAAGGCAGCCACGGCAGCCCTCTCCCCTGTTTTTCGGCACATCGCAAGGTGTCGTCACCGGGACCGCAGCCGCTCCAGCAACGCGGGCAGCAATGCGCCGTTGGCAGCGGCAAGACGGTTGGCGTGCAGCGGGTCCGGGTGGCCGCCGATATCGGCCACGGCGCCCCCTGCCTCCTGCACCAGCAACGCCCCGGCGGACAAGTCCCAGCGTTTCAGGCTTACCACGAAGAAACCGTCCAGCCGTCCCGCGGCCACATAGGCCAGGTCCAGCGCGGCGGCGCCGCACCGGCGCATGCCCGCCGCACTGCGCGCCACGGCGCAGAACAGCGCAAGATACCCCTCCATGCCCGACCATTTGGGCGGCGGCACCACGGTGCCCACGACCGCCTCGTCCAGACGGGTACGCCGGGCCACGTGCAGCGGACGCCCGTTACAGAATGCCCCTTGCCCGCGCACGGCGGTGAAGAACTCGCGCCTGCTCGGGTCCGCCACCACGCCCAGCACGGCTGTTCCGTCCACTTCCAGCGCCACGGATACCGCATAATACGGAATGCCGTGTACATAGTTCACCGTGCCGTCCAGGGGATCGACAATCCAGCGGTACGGCGACGTGCCGGAACCACCCGCGCTGTCTCCCGACTCTTCGCCCAGCCGGGCATGCTCGGGGTAGGCCTGCCGGATCCGGTTGAAAATGGCAGCCTCGGAGCGGGCGTCCAACTCGGTGGTGATGTCGCCGGGGCTCTTGGTTGTGGTGCGCACGCGGGCAAGGCGCGAACGCCCTTGCGCCAGCACGGCGCAGCCTGCCTTGGCGGCATCAAGCGCCACGCCCAGCGCGGCATCAAGGTCCAGACCATGTACGCCGCCAGATACGGACGACATGAGAGGAGTGGAGGAAACTTCCTGCGAGGGCATGGCACTGTCCCGGCTGAAGGTAACGGAGCAAGGGCCGCTGCGGTGGGCAACGCGCCAGTGTTCCCGCACGACCGACCTTTTCCTAGCACCCCGGCACCAAAGGGGAAACCCCGCCATCGCACGGCAGATAATGACGTTCCGTAGCAAGCCGTTCTAGGGGGGGGCATGCCAGGGCTGAGGCGCTGGCAACAACACAAGGAGGAGTGCCATGTTCCACGGCACTGTATCGCCGCAAATCGCCACTGGACTTCTGGAACTGCGCAATGGAGTTGCCCCTGCTAAACCGGACTGCCCGGCGGCGGCATGAGTCCCGTGTTGCCAGACGCAGCAAGGGGGGCTCGGGACACGCCTCCGAAAACCGGCCAACCGCCCGCAATGCATCCCGCAGCAGCCGGAACAGCAACACCAGCCGCATCAGGCCAGTAACCGCCCCCTGAAACAGCGCAGGCCTCCCGCCTCATCCCCGCCTCCACAGCCTTTCCCTGCCGCCGAACGCACGAAGGCCCCGGCGATTTCTCACCGGGGCCTTTTCGTGATGTGTCTGGATGCGGTTGCGCATCCCTTTGAGAATAAGTGCTGGCATCGGCCTACTTTCCCACGCAAGAGTACGCAGTATCATCGGCGATGGAGGGCTTAACTTCCGAGTTCGGAATGGGATCGGGTGTACCCCCTCCTCCATGGA
>NZ_VRYY01000157.1 GCF_015731765.1 Nitratidesulfovibrio oxamicus | reverse complement strand
CACGCCCCCGTGACGGGGCATTGCCCCTTCCGGCGGACACCGGGCTGGCCCTGTGGCGCAACCGCCTGCGGGCGCTGCTGCGCCTGCCCTTCCGCCGCCGGGGCTGACCCCCGGCGGGATTCCTGCCTTTCCTTCGTTTTCTGCCCTACACCAGCAGCACCGTGGAACCGGTGGTCCGGCGCGATTCCAGCGCGCGGTGCGCGTCTGCGGCCTGCGCCAGCGGGAAGGTCTGGTTCACCTGCACCTGCACGATGCCCGCGCGCACCACGTCGAACAGGTCGCGGGCGTGGGCCAGCAGGTCGTCCCGCTTTGCCGTGTAGTGCATCAGGCTGGGCCGGGTGAGGAACAGCGAGCCCTTGGCCGCCAGCAGGGCGGGGTTGAACGGCTCCACGCTGCCGGACGACTGCCCGAACGAAACCATGGTGCCCATGGGCCGCAGGCAGTCCAGCGAGGCCATGAACGTGGCCTGCCCCACCGAATCGTACACCACGTCCACGCCGCGCCCGTCGGTGAGTTCGCGCACCCTGGTGGCCACGTCCTCCTGCCGGTACAGGATGACATGCTGGCAGCCGTTGGCCCGCGCGCGCTCGGCCTTGGACTCGTCGCCCGCCGTGCCGATGACCGTGGCCCCCAGATGCCGCGCCCACGGCACCACCAGCGACCCCACGCCCCCTGCCGCCGCATGCACCAGCATGGTGGTGCCCTCCGTCACCGGGTAGCAGCCGTACAGCAGGTAGCGGGCGGTCATGCCGCGCAGCATCATGCCCGCCGCCGTGACGAAGTCGATGTCGTCCGGCAGCGCCACCAGCCGGTGGGCGGGAATCAGGCGGCGCTCGGCATAGGCCCCCACCGGATTGCCCGCGTAGGCCACCCGGTCGCCGGGCCGCACTTCGGTCACGCCGTCGCCCACGGCCTCCACCGTGCCCGCGCCCTCCATGCCGGGGATGGCGGGCAGCGAGGGCAGCGGGTACAGCCCGGTGCGGTGGTACACGTCGATGAAGTTGAGGCCCACGGCCCCGTGGCGCACCAGTGCTTCGCCGGGGCCGGGTGTGCCGGGGGTGTGGTCTTCCCAGCGCAGCACGTCCGGCCCGCCGGTTTCGTGGAAGAAGATGGCCTTGGATGTTCCGGATGCTGTGGACATGTGCGCCTCCTGTGCGGGGAACCCGCATTCCTGCCCGCGTTGTCGCCGGTGCTGGCGTGCCTCGTCTCCGGCGGTCTGGAAAACCGGCGCTGCGAGACGGTATTTCACGCTGCATGGTAGGGCAGCTTGCGGGTTCGCACAAGGCGGCACCGAAAAGTTACGGGGTCACTTTGGGGTGACGGCGACGGTGACGGCGACGGGACGGGGGCGGCGGTGCGTGAACGGGACGCGCCACGCCAAAAGGAAAGCCCCGCCGAAGCGGGGCCAGTGGGGCGAGCAAAGGCGGGGTTACCGCGGCTCGCGCGGCCTGTATGGCATGAAAGCGCGGGCCGGGCAAGGGGTGCGGATTGACGTGCAGGCAAGGCCCCGGGCTAGACGGGCGAGGCCACCCGGTTGCCCACCGTGTCCACGCCGGTAAGCTGCGACATGGCCGTCAGGTATTCCACGTTGCGGTCCAGGTAGAACGCCAGGGGCTTGGAGAAGTTCTTGCCCACGATGCCGTCCACGAACAGTTGGCTCACCTCGCGCTCGCGGGTCAGCACCATCTGCGAACGGGCCAGGATGGCCCTTTCCTCCGGCGACATCTCGCGCACCAGCAATGAAAGCACGCTGCGCGCCCGCGGCTGGTACATCCAGAAGTACATCAGGTCCAGGGCGTTGATGATGATGGTGCGCTCCAGGTCCTCTGCCTCGGCTTCCACCGCGCGGATGAACTGCTTGGGCTGCGACAGCAGTTCCAGCACGTCCTCTTCGGGGAACAGCAGCTCCAGTCTGGAGAAGGCGTCGAACAACTGGTACAGTTTGCTTTCGTAGTCCCAGCGCCGGATGCGCATGTTGTTGTTGCGGTCTGCGTAGCCTTCGATGAGCGCGGCCACCGTGTCGGACGCCGTCTTCGAGATCACCGCCGCACCCTGTTGCAGCAGGTCGAGAGGGTTGTCCACCCCGGCGAAGATCAGCAGGTCGTCCAGCACGAAATTGTAGAACATGGCCACGGGGATGGCCAGCACGCTGCGGAAGATGTTGCCGAGCACCGCCTCCTTGGGCAGGCCCCGGTAGATGTTGTGCGAGGCGATGTAGGCGCCGTTGGCCGCCGCGATGAGCGAGTAGACCAGCAACTGGTGGTTGGCCACGGTGAAGCCCAGGGTCTGCTCCAGCACCAGCTTGCGCATGACCAGTTCCAGCAGCAGCACCGATATGCCCGTGAACATCAGCGAGTCGGAAAGTCGGCTCCAGCTCACGTAGTCGTTCCAGCGCAGCAGGGGCGAACGGCTTACGCCGCCGCCGCCCGTCACGGCCTGGATGACGTTGCGCACCCCGGTGATGAGGAACCAGATCACCGCGCCGAACCACGCCAGCACCCACCAGTGCTGGGTGTGCTGGAAGGCCAGCATGGCCGGGATGAACCCGGCAAGCACCTTCAGGGCATTGGATACACCGGTGTTCAGGTAGCGCATGCCCATCCAGCGTTCGCATGCTGCCCCGCAACGTGCGTGCAGCGAAAGACCGTTGCCGCCGCTGCGCGCAAAACCGCCAAGGGTGGCGATGTTGCCGCGCGGGGTGACGCGCGAGGTGTCGGTGCGCACCACCCATTCGCGCACCCGGCGAAAGCCGAAGCGTGAACACCCCGGCAGACGCCGTACCAGGTTTACCAGCGCGGGGCTGGGCAGCACGGGGGTGCGTCGTTCCAGCATGCTTTCGCGCAGGTATACCTCGGTGTGCACGGGGATGATCTGGCGCATGGTGTCGCGCGGGTCGTCGATCTGCTTCTGGGCGCGGGGGGGCAGGGTTTCGCGGAACACCAGGCCCATGCCGTGCACCCGGTGCGAGCGGCTGGTGGAATCGCTGCCGATGCGCGATTTCAGCTGCACCGACTTGTAGAACGCCTGCAAGCGGGGGATGCTGCGCAGGATGCGGCGAAATTTTTCGCACCTCTCGGGGGCGTCTTGCGCGCCGGATTCGGCATGGTCGCGGATCAGCGCGCGGATAAGCCGCTTCAGGCGGGGGGCGCTGCCGCTGTTGATGGCCAGTTGCAGTTCGTTGATGGCGCGGATGTTGGCCACGTGGGCCTCGTCGCCTTCCGCCCAATCCTTGAGGTTGAACAGTTCGAGGTGGGTGATCAGCCCCTCGCAGTCCCACACAAGCTCGAGCACGTCGGCCACGGTGAGTTCCGAGAGGTTCAGGGTGATGCGGTACCCGCTGTGCAGGCTGGTCAGCCAGTCCAGCAGGGCGCGGGGCGGCGTGCGCAGGATGTCGGGCACGTCGGACCCTTCGTGGGGTACGAAGGCCGAGGGGATGTCGGGATTGCGGGCCGGGGCAAGCCACAGGTCGTGCACGGTTTCGGCGTCCAGGCCGTCCAGCCGCTGCACCAGGGCCTCGATGGCCTCGCGCTCCGGCTGGGTGGCGATGGCCCATTCGTCGCGCAGTTCCTCGACCCGGCCCTGCAGGGCGGGCACCAGCCGCTTGTGGATGAATTCCGCCAGATGCAGCAGCGAGGGCTGCCCCGTGCCCACGAAGGACAGGAATTCGTCGCGGTGCAGCGGCTCCAGGGTCAGTCCGAATTCCTCGTTGATGGTGCGGCGGTGGCGCTCGTTGTAGCGGCGCAGCACCTGCAACACGTACTCTGCAAGATATTGCGAGGCCTTGCGGCCTTCCTGCATCAGGTGCTGGGTGGGGGTTTCTTCCAGAAACGACAGGAACCCCTGCGAATCGGAAAAGCCGCGCGGCACCCAGATGAGTTCCGCGTACTTGTTGCGCGCCGGTACCCGGAATTCCACCCCGATGCGGACGGAAACCCCCATGATGTCGGCGGCCTGCATCAGTTCGCGGGCGGCAGAGGATTCAACGAAGTTGTAATAGATTACCGTAAGGTGCCGAATGCCCTTGATCCACGCGTCCATGATCAGGTGCGTGGGATTCTTGCGGCCCTTGGTGTTGGCGTCGTGCACATGGTTGTCGAAGGCCAGCTGGTTCCATTCTTCAGGCATTTCCAGCAGGTGATACTGGGCCAGCAGGGCGCGCACGATGCGCGGCTTGCCCGATGCGGCGCGCCGGAAGTCGTGCGCCAGCTTGAGCTGGCGGCAGGTGTCGCCGTGGGCACGCACGAGATCCTTCATGATCTGGATGAGCACGCGCGCCGTGTTGCGGCGCAGGCCGGTCTGCGCACTGTACAGCACCTCGTCGCGCAGGGTCTGCAAGGCCAGCAGGCGGTCTTCCGCCAGGCCCGCCTCCAGCGAATCCAGCAGGTTGATCACCGCGTAGGCCACGCGCAGTTCGCGCGAGACGGAAAGCTCCTTGATGCCGTGCGGGTGCAGGCTGGCGTCGAACAGCTTGCGCACGAACGGGCTGGGAGCGCGGGCCTTCTCCAGCACCTTGTTGACCATGAGCAGCAGCTCGTGGTCCTGCTGGTCGAAGAAAAGTGTGCGAAATGCCATGGATATGTCGCAGTGACGCCGTGCGTCCGTGAAGGTTGCGATATTTCCGGCAGTTGCGGCGGTGCGGTGCCGGAAGCAGCAGGGCGAGCCTCCGTGATTTCGGGAGGTTCCCGTGCATGCATTGTTACGGAAAGGTTACGGCGCCGTCAATCGGGGCACGCGGCAGGCGGGCGGCAACGCACCGCCGATGCAGGGAAACCGTGCGATGTGGCGGCGGGGGGAAACGCCCCAGCTACGCGTGCTGGTCGCCGTACAGGTAGGCGGTGCCGCTGGCCAGGTGGCGCACCGTGCCGCCTATCCATGCCTCTGGCGTCAGGCCGTCGCGGCGGTTGACCGAAACGCGGATGACGGCGCCGCTGGGCTGGCGCACCGCCAGCGCCGTCTCGCCGCCGGTCATGGCGGCGCGGTGCAGGCCGTAGGCCAGCGACCCGGAACCGCAGGCGGATTCAAGGAGGATGCTGCCGGTGTCGCGCACCCGGACCACCGGAATGATGGAAGGGGCCGCCAGGGGGCCGTGGTGCCAGATGCATCCGGCCGCCGGTTCGTCATTCAGGCCGTGGCGGGCAATGAGCATGCGGGCATGGGCATGCCAGTCGTCGGGGAAGGGGTGCACGGCGGCGTCCAGCAGCAGGTGGGCTATGCCCGGCAAGCGCACCAGTTCCAGCCCTTCAGTCAGTGGCTGCACCAGTTGGAACCCCGCGCCATCCCGGGGGGGATGGTTCTCGCCCATGCCCTTCACTCCGGCCAGCCCCGCCGGGCCCACCGCCTCTGCCGACGTGGCGGGCGCGGCGGGTGCGAAGGACGGCAGGGGCATGCGCACGGCTGCGTCCGGCCCCTGCGG
>NZ_VRYY01000156.1 GCF_015731765.1 Nitratidesulfovibrio oxamicus | reverse complement strand
CGCCTTCGCGCTCTTCGGCACGACGACGCCCGGGGGCTTCGCCCTCTTCGCCGTCGCGGCGGCGGCGGCGCACGATGACGCCGGGCTGCACCACCTTGCGGTCAACACCCGCTTCGGCGGCCTGGCCCTGATGGCGTTCGCGCACGCGGCTGACCTCGTCGGCGGTAAGCGTGGTCATCACGCTCTTGGCCGGTATGTCAAGGTCGCGCAGCGTGTGGAGCAGATCTTTCGTGGACACGCCCAGCTCCGTGGACAGGTCCTTCACCCTGGTCTTGTCGTCGGTCATTCCTGAACCCCCTTGCGCTTCCTTCGCCAGCCGCCAAACTTCCGGAATCGCTCCCGGCATTCGGGGCTTTCGCATACGTAGAACCCGCGTCCAGGCAGTACCTGCCTTTCGTCCGGAACGGGGTCGGCCCCCGCCCCGGCGGTGTCCGTCGGGGGGACGTACCGCAGAAGCTCGCGCTTTGCAAAGCGGCGCCTGCATATGACGCAGGTGCGTAATGGTATGTGCTTCCCGCGGATGGCTTCATCCATCCGCGTACTATTCCTTCGCTTCGGCTTCGGTTCCTTCGCCCTGCTCCTGAACGGAAGCCTGTGCGGCGTCCTGTTCGGCATCGGGGGCGGCTTCCGCCTCCGGCCCGGTATCCGCGTCGGCATCGTCCTGCGCCTGGGGCGCAAGGAAGTTGATGGCCGCGCGCAGGTCGGCGATCTTGCCCGGCGCAAGGCCCAGCGCCGAGGAAAGTTCCTCGTCGTCGGCTTCACGCAGGCGCTCGATGGACTGGAATCCTGCCGCGATGAACTGTTCGATGGAGATTTCGGCGACGCTGGCGATCTGCTCGAGCCCGCGTCCGATGGCGTTGGCCTCGTTGTAGCGGGTTTCGGTGTAGATATCTATCTTCCAGCCCAGCAGCTTCGCGGCCAGCTTCACGTTCTGGCCCTTTCGACCGATGGCGTTGGTCAACTGGTCGTCGGGCACGATGACTTCGAGCAGGTTTTCTTCCTCGTCCACCACGATGCGCGAGATCACCGCCGGGGAAAGGGCGTTGCGGGCATACGTTGCGATGTCCGGGCTCCAGACCACGATGTCGATGCGCTCGCCGCGCATTTCCTGCACGATGTTCTGGATGCGCGAACCGCGAATGCCCACGCAGGCGCCCACCGGATCCACGTCGCGGTCACGCGACATGACGGCGGCCTTGGCGCGGCTGCCGGGGTCGCGTGAAACGCCCATGATCTGCACGGTGCCGTCGTCCACCTCGGGCACTTCACGGCGGAACAGGGCCGCCATGTAGTCGCGGTGCGCGCGTGAAACGATGACCTGCGGGCCACGGCCTTCCTTGCGCACGTCGATGAGGATGGCCTGCACCCGGTCGCCGCGCTTGTAGTGTTCGCGCGGGATCTGTTCTTCCTTGGGCAGCAGTGCTTCGGTGCGGCCAAGGTTGATGATCCACCCGGCCTTGTCGCGGCGCTGGATGATGCCGCTGACGATTTCGCCCCGGCGGTCCTTGTATTCCTCGTAGATGATTTCCTGCTCCGCATCGCGCATGCGCTGGATGATCACCTGCTTGGCCGACTGGGCGGCGATGCGGCCAAGGTCTTCGATCTTCACGCGGAAGCCCATTTCGTCGTCCAGTTGTACGCTGGGGTCGTGGGCGCGCGCGTCCTCGAGCGAAATTTCGCTGTTCGGGTTCTCGACCTCTTTCACGACGATCTTGAACTGATAGACGTCGATTTCGCCGGTCTCGTCATTGTAGCTGACTTCGGCGTCCATCTCGTCGCCGAACTTGCGGGCCACGGAGGTGCGGACGGCTTCCTCCAGGGTGTCGATCAGCATGTCGCGGTCAAGGCCCTTGTCCTTGCTGATCTGGTCGATGGCCTTCTTGAGTTCCAGGCTCATGAGTACTCCTCCGGATCGGTGGCCTAGTCCGTGGTGTCGTCGTGCGGCGCGCCGCCGCGTGCGGGCTTCTTGGGCTGCGCCTTCTTGCGCTGGCCGGTCTTGCCGCCGGGCTGGGGCCGGGTCGTGTCGGGAAAAATGTGGATGAGGTGCGCCTTCTTCACGTCGTCCCACGCCACGCTGATGGGGGCGGGGTCTTCGTCGGGGCGGGGCGCGGTGTCGGGCAGGAAGGTGAGGGTGTCGCCTTCCACCCGCACGATGTCCGCCCGGAACTTGCGGCGGCCCGGCCATTCAGGATGGGGCACCGCAAGGGTGAGTTCGATGGTGCGGCCCACGTAGGGGGCAATCTGGGCGATCTCGAAGAAGGGGCGTTCCAGCCCCGGCGAGGACACTTCGAGCACGTAGGCGTCGCGGACCACGTCTTCCACGTCCAGGGCAAGGCCCAACTGGCGCGAAAGGCGGGCGCACTGGTCTATCGTCACGCGTTCGGGTGTGGCGTCTCCGGCCGCTTCCCCGTCCGGGGCTGCTACTTCAGGGGCTGCTACTTGAGGGGCCGCAATTTCCGGGGCCGCTGCTTCCGGGACGGACATGCCGGGCTTGGCGTCCACGTACACGCGCAGCACCATGCGTCCCCCGTCAATGATCTCGATGCCCCACAGGGCAATGCCCAGGGCGTCGGCCAGGGGCGTGGCAATGGCGGCGACGGCGTCGCGGAGGGGATGCGTGCTCATGGTGCGGGATAACGTCCGTTGTCGTGGGCGGCGGAGCCGCAGCAAAAAAAAAGGGGGCCGAAAGGCCACCCGGAATGGCCGCGTACGGCCCTCAGGATGTCGAAGCGGCGTTGCCGGGGAGCGGTAAGGCGTGGCGCTCCGTGAAGCGATTCCAGAGGAATATCGGCAGCCGCTTCTGTCAAGACGCGAATATATAGTATGGGGCCGCAGGTCTGTCAACAGGAGATGGCGCGAGGAATGGTACGACCGCGCGCGGATGCCGGGATGGGGCGACGCCCGGAAGCAGGCGGATGACCGTCGTTGTTCCGTCGGTGCGCCCCGTGCTCTGTGCGTGCCGGGCGGGGCTCATGCATTGCCACGCACCGGAATGATGCAGGTTTGTCGGTATGGCCCATGCCTTGCACAGCCACTGGCGCGGGCAGCATGCCCGCAAGGAGGCACGCATGCAGGAAGGCATGTTGTCGAGCCTGTTCGGCGCGCTCACCAACGAGCATCGCATGAACAATATCTCGAACAATCTCGCGAACGTGAATACCACGGGCTACAAGCGCGACGTCATATCCTTCAAGGATACCATGCAACTGTTCGCCCATGACCAGATCATGGAGCCCATTGCCCACGTGCGCTCGAAAAAGCTCTTTCCGGAACCCATGCACGTGGCGCGGCCCCGTATTGCCGTGGCCCATACCGACTTCGAGCAGGGCAGCATGCGCTACACCGGCAACCCGCTGGACGTGGCCATTTCCGGCAACGCCTTTTTCAAGGTGCGCACCCCCGAAGGCGAATTCTACACCCGCAACGGCAACTTCATCCAGACCGCCGACGGCCAGTTGGTGACCGCCATGGGCCACGCGGTGCAGGGCGACGGCGGCGACATTGCCCTGCCGCCCGGCGAGGATGTGCAGATTTCCGACGACGGGCAGATATTCGCGGGCGGCGCCCTGGTGGGGCAGTTGAACATGGTCACCGTGAACGACCTGACCGCCCTGGAAAAGCTGGGCGGCAACATGTACCGGCTGCGGCCCGGATCCAACGCGGGCGAGGTGCCTGCCGAGCGTGCCTACGTGGCCCAGGGCTACCTGGAGGCGTCCAACGTCGAGGTGGTTTCCGAAATGGTGAACATGATCGAAGCCCAGCGACAGTTCGAAGCCTATCAGAAGGTGATGCAGACCACGGATTCCATAGACCGTGAGGCGACCCAGAAGGTGGGCAAGAAGGTCTGACGGGTGGCGCCATGAGTGTCTTTTTGCCCTCTGCCTTCGTCAGAATGGCTTTTTACTCCGGTCAAATACCATCAAAGCGCGCTGCGGTCCTCATCCGTAAGGCTCGCAAGCTCGCCCGACGGCTGAGGCATATTCCCTTCATAAAAAGCCATTCTTCCTCGGCAGAGAACAAAAATCCTACTCACGCCGCTACCCGTCGAAGAAGCGCACCGCCATTCCTACTGACAACCGCCGCCGCGCGGGTAGGGTTGCCCGGCGTATCCGGCATCCGGTTTGCAAACACCTGTCTGGCGGGCAATCACCGCCGGACAACCGACGGAACCAAACTCCCCGCAAGGAGACAACGACCATGATGCGTTCACTCTGGACGGCGGCCACCGGCATGGTGGCCCAGCAGCTCAACATCGACGTGATCTCCAACAACCTCGCCAACGTGAATACCACAAGCTTCAAGAAAAGCCGCGCGGAGTTCGAGGACCTCATGTACCAGAACATGCGCATTGCCGGCGCCGCCACGGAAGGCGACAACCGCATTCCCACCGGCATCCAGGTTGGCATGGGCGTGCGTCCCACCACTGTGCACAAGTTCTTCACCCAGGGCGACTATTCCAACACCGGCAACTCGCTGGACCTCGCCATCGAAGGCGACGGCTTCTTTCTGGTGCAGGTGAACGGCGAAGACGCCTACACCCGCGCAGGTGCATTCAAGCTGAACCAGGATGGGGTGGTGGTGACCGCCAACGGCTACACCCTGCAGCCGGAATTCACCGTGCCCGCCGAGACCAAGAACATCACGGTGACGGAAAACGGGCACATCTCCGCGCTGGACAGCAACGGTGACGCCCTGGCCGAAGCCGACATCCCCCTCTACACCTTCATCAACCCGGCGGGCCTGGAGGCGCGGGGCCGCAACCTGTACGTCCCGTCCGAGGCATCGGGCGAGGCAGTGGAAGGCGTGCCCGGCGAAGACAACGTGGGCACCATTGCCCAGGGCTTTCTGGAAATGTCCAACGTCGAGGTGGTGGACGAGATGGTGAACATGATCGTGGGCCAGCGCGCCTACGAAATGAACTCCAAGGCCATCCAGACGTCGGACACCATGTTGCAGACCGCTGTCCAGCTGAAGCGTTAAGGGCTGACTCCCAATGGTCCTTTCGTCCGTTGGCTGACTGACCCGAAGGGCGCGTAGCGTGCCCGTTAAGCGAGTCTGCGGGTTTTACGGGCATCGAGCGTAGAACGGTCAAACTTCATCTGCCATTCCGGTCGAATACGATAAGAGTATGTTCCCGTCATGGCTGGTTCGTTTTCCTTGCCAACGATCGAAAACCCTCATTCGGAGACCGTCCTCGGGGCGTGTGTTACCCCGCAGCGTGAACGTTTCTGGAACTCCAGGGAGATATAGCATGATCCGCCACCGCCGTTCCGCACCCACCCGCCATTCCGCCGTCATGGTGTCCGCGTTCGCCGGGCCCATGGCCTGGCTGGCGGCGCTGACCCTTGCCCTCGGGCTGCTGGCCTTCGGCCTTGCCCCGGCACGGGCAGGCACCGCCGACGCGGGTTGGCGCATCCGGCT
>NZ_VRYY01000155.1 GCF_015731765.1 Nitratidesulfovibrio oxamicus | reverse complement strand
GCGCGCATCAGGGCCAGGGCCAGGCGGGCGGCCCCGCCCATGCCGCTGCGGGCCACCTCTATCCGCAGGGCCTCGGCCAGGGCATGCGCCCCGCCGGAATGGCTGCCACCGGATGCGGGTACGGCAAGGCCGGACGCAGCCAGCCGGGATGTCAATTGTTCGAAATTCACGGTGCCTCCGTGCCCCCGCGCGGCAATGCCCGTCCGCCCTATCGGCAAGGGGGGACGGGGGCGCAGGCGAACGGCAAAAGGCCGTTTCGCCCCTAATGCGCGCGGCGCGGGCACGGGGGGAAGACGGCGTGGTTGTCGTGTGGTGCGCGCGGCACGTGCCGTGCGCAGGGCGGAACCTTATCCGGTTCGGCCATGCTGCGCAACGACCCGGTTCCTGCCCGGCCAGCGACACGATGGCTTGGCCCGGCGGGCCGCCTCCAATGCGCAACGCCCCGGAGGCCGAAGCCGCCGGGGCGCGTGCGAGAACGGAGTAAATACCTAAATGTGGCCCAGAACGCTCATGTCGTCGTTGGACAGCAGTTTGTCGAGGTCCAGCAGGATCAGCAGACGATCCTGCAACTTGCCCACGCCGCTGATGTACTCGGACTCCAGCCCTGCAACCACCGGCGGCGGCGGCTCGACCGTGCTCGCGGGAATGCGCAGCACCTCCGAAACGGAATCCACCACGAACCCGACGATCATGTTGTTGATCTCGATGACGATGATGCGGGTATGCTTGTCGTGGCTCTTGGAGTCGAGACCGAATCTGCGGCGCAGGTCGATGATGGGAATGACCTTGCCGCGCAGGTTGATGACGCCCTCGACGAACTCCGGCGCACGGGGAACCTTGGTGATCTCCATGGTGCGGATGATCTCCTGCACCTTCAGGATGTCCACCCCGAATTCCTCGTCACCGATGCTGAACGTTACGAGTTGCAGCAGTTCATCATCCTGCTTCTTCTGCGTTGCATCCATGACCAGCTCCTTGGTGCGGGTAGCGACAGTTGCGGCAGTCCGGACGACGAACGCCGCGACCGCTCGCATAATCCTATGCGGAATCATCTTTCAAGGCAAGTGACACTCCCGCGGCATATTCCTTTCCATGGGCCGTATTGCGGCCATGGGGCTTGATAATCATGCCGCCGTGGCGTAAAAGGTGGCTGCACAGCCCAACCAGTCCGCCTGCCCCGCAACGCCGCGCACACCCCCGTGCGTTGGCCGTGTGTCATACGCGCACGCGCGGGCATCAGGAACATGCCGGATGCGCCCCGTCCTGAGGTGGTCGCGCCCGGTGCGAGCACGCGGAAATGGTGACGCCACCGGTCCGCACGGGCGGGTGCACGAGCGAGTGGAAACACCCGAGAGAGGCAGGCGGCCGGCCCGGCGACCGCCCCGGCACCACAACGTCCACCGATGCGGAGGAATGCTGCCGATGGCGCATATGTTCCCCTTCCCCGACGACCTGCCCCTCGCCCTGCAAATCAAGGCTCTCGGTGACGAGGAGCTGCTCGACTTCTGGGAGGAGACCCAGTTCCTCGAAAAATTCCTGGAAGAAGACTTCAACGTGCAGCCGCAACACTCCGTGGAGTACGAACGGCTGATCCTGCAGGAACTGCAGTTGCGGTCCTGTAGACGCAGCCTGGACCGGCGCCCCTAGGCAACACGCCAGACGCCGCCCAGGCGCACCCGCCATCGGAACCGCAGCGGGAACCTGATGACGGCCACGCGGAAAGGGCCGCATCCCGAGCATGGGATGCGGCCCTTTCCGCGTTGTGCGTCCTGCACGGACGAACCGAGGGCGAAAAAGAGCGGCGAACGGGCAGGCTGCGGGAAGACAGACAGCCCCGATCTGGCTCGCGTTGCCCAACCGTGCAGAATCAGGTCAACCGGGCATGCCCCCCGCCCTCACAGCGCCAACCGGCCACGGCCGGCAACCGCACCCGCGCCGGTGGCACACGCCCGCCCAATGCAAAGGCCCCCGCCGGATGTTCCGACGGGGGCCTGACATATTCAATGCTGCCCGGCTACAGGTTGGCGGCCCGGCCCACGCAGAAGTAGGCAAAGCCCTGTTCGCCCATGAACGAGGGCGAATACAGGTTGCGACCGTCAAACAGCACCGGCGCGGTCAGCAGTTCCTTCACCCGCTCGAAGTCGGGGTTGCGGAACTGGTTCCACTCGGTGACCACCAGCAGCGCCTGGGCGCCCCGGCAGGCTTCGTACTGGTTGTGCACGATCTCCACCAGCGGGTTGTCGCCGATGAGCTTTGCCGCGTTCCCGGACGCCACCGGATCGAAGGCCCGCACACGCATGCCGTTGGCGGTCAGGTCCTTGATGATGGACAGGGCCGCAGCCTCGCGCATGTCGTCGGTATTGGCCTTGAAGGCCAGGCCCCACAGGGCCAGCGTCTTGCCCGCAACCCCGCCCTGCGGCGCAAAGTAGTCGCGCACGCGTCGGGCCATGGACACCTTCTGGCGGGCGTTGACGCCTTCCACGGCGTCCAGTAGCTGGGGCTCGGCCCCGGCCTCGCGTGCGGTATGGATCAGCGCCTTGACGTCCTTGGGAAAGCACGAGCCGCCGTAGCCCACGCCGGGGTAGATGAAATGGTACCCGATGCGCTGGTCCGAACCGATGCCGATGCGCACCTCGCGCACGTCGGCCCCCACCTTTTCGCAGATTCCGGCAATTTCGTTGATGAACGAAATCTTGGTGGCCAGCATGCAGTTGGCGGCGTACTTGGTCATTTCCGCGCTGCGGGTACCCATGACGATGAGCTTGTCGCGGCTGCGGGCAAAGGGCGCGTACAGTTGCCGCAGGTATTCGGCGGAGCGTTCGTCTTCCGTGCCCACCACCACGCGGTCGGGCTTCATGAAGTCGCTCACCGCGTCGCCTTCCTTGAGGAATTCCGGGTTGGACACCACGTCGAAGGCGATATCCGCGCCGCGCGCGGCCAGTTCCTCGCGGATCAGCCCGCGCACCCGGTCGGCGGTGCCCACCGGCACGGTGGACTTGTCCACCACGATGAGCGGGCGGTGCATCAGGCGGCCTATCTCGCGGGCCACCTGGTCCACGTAGGACAGATCGCACGATCCGTCATCGCCCGAGGGGGTGCCCACGGTGATGAACACGAACTGCGCGCGCCCAAGCCCCTGTTCCAGGCTGGTGGTGAAGACCAGACGACCTTCCGCGTGGTTGCGGCGCACCAGTTCCTCAAGGCCGGGTTCGTAGATGTGCACCTTGCCGGCGGTAAGGGTTTTCACCACGTCGGGGTTCACGTCCACGCAGCAGACGTTGTTGCCCATTTCGGCGAAGCAGGCGGCACTGACCAGACCGACGTAGCCGGTACCGACGATGCAGACGTTCATGCGATCCTCGTTATGTTTCGTGCGGAATATGCGGATGTATGGGCGGCAGTGGCTGCCGCCGATGATTGAGCGGTCATCTGATATACGCACCCTGCCCTACATCGTGGTCCCGCCGTTCGTCAACGCAACGTCATGGACCGGCAATGGCGGAACGGGCCGCACGGCGCACGCGATGCCCTTGACTTTGCGCCCGCCGGAGTGTGAAAATTCCGCACATTCGGTATGTTCACCCAAGGAGCCATCATGCCCGTTCTCGTCGTCAACGTGGACCACGTCGCCACCCTGCGCCAGCAGCGCAAGGGCAAGGAACCGGACCCGCTCACCGCCGCCCACCTGGCGGAACTGGCGGGCGCGCGTGGCATCATCGTGCATCTGCGCGAAGACCGTCGCCATATTCAGGATCACGATGTGGAATTGATGGCCCGCACCCTGAAGACCCGCCTGCACCTGGAAATGGCCGCCACCGAAGAAATGCAGGCCATTGCCCTTGCCCGCCAGCCGTACATGGTCTGCCTGGTGCCCGAAAAGCGCGAGGAACTGACCACCGAGGGCGGACTTGCCGTGGCCGGGCGCGAGGCGTTCCTCAAGGACTACCTGGCCCCCATTCACGCCCGGGGCATCCTGTCCAGCCTGTTCATAGAGGCGGACGAGGCGCAGGTGCGGGCCGCAGCCGCCGTCGGCTGCCCGTACATCGAACTGCACACCGGCCACTTCGCCGACGCACCCACCCGCGCCGCCCAACGGACCGAGCGCGACAAGATCGTGCGGGCCATCGGCCTTGCCCGTTCACTGGGGCTTGGCGTGAACCTTGGCCACGGGCTGAACTACGACAACATTTACGAGTTCGCGGACGTGCCCGGCATCAGCGAATTTTCCATCGGCCATTCCATAGTTGCCCGCGCGGTGTTCACCGGGTTCGAGCGCGCCGTGGCCGACATGGCGGCCATCATTGCCCGCTTTCCGGCGTAGCCGCTGTTTCCGGGCAGTGGATGCCTTCGGCGACTGCAAGTCCTGCTTCGGAAACAGCACCGGGCATGCCCCGCCCCTTCCGGGCCACACCACGAACGCAACGAACGACCATATAGTATGATGCACCAGCCCGCACATACCGGAGACAGCGCATGATCGTGGGCCTCGGCATCGACATCGCGGAGCTTTCACGCATCGCCAGGGCCTGGGAACGCCACGGTCACCGATTTGCCGCGCGCGTGCTGCACCCCGCTGAACTGGCCTGCCTGCCCGCCATGCCAGTGGCCTTTCTGGCCGCGCGCTTCGCCGCCAAGGAGGCCGCCGTCAAGGCGCTGGGCACGGGCTTTTCACAGGGCATCGGCCCGCGCGACATTGAGGTGCGCCCCTTGCCCACCGGGCAGCCCCAACTGGTGCTGCACGGCAAGGCCGCCGAACGTGGCGCCGCGCTGGGCGCCACCGCCGCCCACGTTTCGCTTACCCATGGCCGCGATACCGCCGCCGCCGTGGTGGTGCTGGAACGCTGAACGCGCGGGGCAGGAAAGGCGTCGAAAGGATTTCACGGAAGGGCTAACGCCCCCATCTTCCTCACTCCCCCAAGGGGTTGACGGCATCCATCCATGCTGCACAGGAGCCTTCCATGACCCCGACCGACAACGCCGCCCGCTGGCATCTGCCATACATTGCCTTGCCCGCCCCCGAGGAAATGGCCGCGTGGGACCGCGCCGCCAGCACCGACTTTGGCCTGCGCGAGGAAATCCTGATGGAGAACGCCAGCCGCGAGGCGCTGCACGTGCTGCGCGAAGAGCTGTCCACGTCCGTTGCGAGCACCAGCGCGAACAACGGCGCGCCCGGCACCCCCGGCACACCATTGCCGCAGCGCCCCACCCCTCTTCCCTTCACCTTCACGGGCCTGCGGGTGCTGCTGTTCATGGGCGGCGGCAACAACGGCGGCGATGCTGCCGCCCTGGCCCGCCACCTGCACGACGCCGGGGCAGAGGTGCTGGTGCTGCACACCCGCCCGCTGGGGGGGTATCGCGGCGCGGCGGGCTACCATGTGCGCCTTGCCAAACGCTGCGGCGTTCCCTTCCGACCCGCCGGGGCAT
>NZ_VRYY01000165.1 GCF_015731765.1 Nitratidesulfovibrio oxamicus | reverse complement strand
GGTGAAGTTTGTTTTCGGTTTAACCACCGGAGTGAGGACTTGTTCCCCATACTTTTAAAGGCATTGAAGACAAGTCCAGCAAGAGATTTTATAACGGATTAGTCCGTTTTGGTTAGGTATTACCATTTCTTTGGAGTCATGAAGACAATACAGGTGAGGTAGACCCACCTTCGGCGGTCTCCCTCACGTCCTGCCCCTTCTGGGGGCTTATTCGCCTTCGGCTCAACATTGGCAAAAACCACCGGAACAACAGCTTCACCATGCGACTTCAGACACCGCACTTATCGCTTTTGCCGTGTCCAAGCGGCGGTGCACGATCTATCCCATCCCGCATAAAAACACTTATATTATAGCATGTTGCACCAATGAACTGCTCACAATTTTCACTCGCCCCCACTCGGCGAATAGGCTATATGATTTTAAACAAGGTTAGGAGTATGAACATTGCCCCCCGCGCGTTCCATTTTTCAAAACGTGACGATTCCGGTGATGAACCATCATTCCACACTGTTCTCGCCCACTGCGCCGATGTCAGCGCCGTTGCCGAGTGCATCCTTACCGTAACGACCTTGGGAAACCGCCTGGCTCAGGTGGCTCAACAACCGCTTTGCTCCGGACAAATCCAACGACTGGCGGCCATTGCGGCCCTGCACGACCTTGGCAAGTACGCGCCTTGCTTCCAGACCAAGATCCGCCAGCTAGGCAAAGGGTGCGGACACATCGAGGTGTTGGACGGCCTGTTCCGCCTTGATAAAGCCGTAAACAAGCTTTCGGCCCTCCTGCCGTGGCTCACGCAGTGGGACACGACGAGCGGAATAACCATGGGGCGGCTGCTCGACGCCGCATGGTCACATCACGGCACCCCTCGCGGCTTCGTGTTCAACAGGCAAGGGGCATCAAGGTGTTGGGAGCAGCAGTGGACCACCGACCACGGGGGCGCTTTCGACGGCATCGCCGTTCTTGCCAACGCGCTTCCATCATGGTTTCCCAAGGCCTTCGCCCCAGACACGCCGCCCCTGCCCGATACCCCAGGCCTGACGCACCTCTTTGCCGGGCTGGTAATGCTAGCCGACTGGCTGGGCTCAGACACGCGCTTCTTTCCTTATTGCGGCCAAGATGGCCGCCCCGGCCCGGATAACGATCCCATGCCATACGCCCGACAGGCTGCCGCCAAGGCCTTGCGCGACACCGGGCTAGATGCCTCTCCCTTGCATGCGGCCCCCCTTCCGGCTTTTGAACAACAGTTCCCGTTCCCCCCTCGCGGGATGCAGCGGGATATCGAAAATGTTCCCTTGCTCTCCGAAGGCAGCCTTACCATCCTTGAAGCTGAAACCGGCTCCGGCAAGACCGAAGCGGCATTCCGCCTCTTCAGCCGTCTCTTTCACGCGGGGCTGGTAGATTCGCTCTACTTTGCCTGCCCACTGCGCTTTGCGGCCACTCAACTACATAAACGTGCCGTATCGTGCATGACCCGCACGTATGACAGTCCGCCCCCGGTCGTGCTGGCCGTGCCCGGATACCTGCGCGTAGACAAAGCCGAGGGATACCGTCTTCCCGATTTTCGCGTGCAGTGGAGTGAAGTTGGCGAGTGGGCGACCGCCAACAGAGGCTGGGCTTGCGAACATCCCAAACGCTACCTGTGCGCCCCAGTGGCTGTTGGCACCATTGACCAGTGCCTGCTCGCGGGCATGCGGGCAGGACATGCCCATTTGCGCGCCATCGGCTTGGCCCGCTCGCTTCTGGTGGTGGACGAGGTGCATGCCAGCGATGCCTACATGACCACGCTCACCTGCAACCTTTTGCGCTTCCTGCAAAAAGTCGGCGGACACGTACTGCTCATGTCCGCAACCTTGTGCGGGGCGGTGCGCCAACACTACCTTGATGTCTGGGAGCACGGGGCAAAGTGGCCGAACACCGCTCCCGCCTTCGACGCATGCCTTGCCGCTCCGTACCCCACGCTGTGGAGTGGTCGAAAGGCACTCACAGCAAGCGACAACAAGTCGGGCCCGCCTCGATCAGATGCGGGGCGTCGCATTTTTCCCCAAATTCTTCCTCTGGGAAATGGCGCCGAACTCGCGATCAAGGCGGCCATCCTGGCCAGAACGGGCGCCTGCGTGCTCATCGTGCGCAACAAGGTAGCGACGGCGGTCGAAACCTGCCGCGCGGTGGAGGAACAACTCGCTGACGCCCGGCATCTGCTCTTCCGGGTCAACGATGTCGCCACGCTGCACCACGGACGCTTCGGACCTGAGGACAGAAGGCTGCTGGACACGGCCGTGGAAGACCGTTTCGGCAAAGCGGGCAGCCGCCACCCCGGCGTGCTGGTGGCCACGCAAACGCTGGAACAGTCTCTGGACGTGGATTTCGATGTGCTCTTCACCGACTTGTGCCCCATGGACGTACTGCTGCAGCGCATTGGCCGTCTGCACCGCCACAGCCGGAACGAAGACGCCCGCCCTGCAGAATGCCGAAAGGCCGTATGCCACGTCATCTCCCCAGACGACGGCAAAGCGGACACCCTCCTCACCCCCACAGTGCAACGCATACTCAATGCCGGAATTGAACGTGCCTACCCCGACCTGCGCTGCCTCAAGCTGACTCTCGACCTGTTGAACAAGGCCGCGCTCGATACGCAGCCGTGGTGCATCCCGCACGACAACCGGCTGCTGGTGGAATCCGCCACGCACCCGGACAGACTGCGCGCCTGCCACGCCCTTGCCCCGGAATGGGAGGCTCACGGCGTGCGTATTGAGGGGGTTCTTACCGCGCAGACCCAACAGGGGATATTCAGCCTCGTGGAGTGGGACAAGCACTTCGGCCCGGACAGCGCCGCACCGGCAAACGAGGAAGAGCGGATGTTCACCCGCCTCGGCCTGAACGACCGAGTTGCCGTGTTTTCCGATGCCCAGCCCGGCCCCTTCGGACACCCCGTGCGTCAGGTAAAAATTCCCGGTTGGCTGGCATCCGGCGCAGCCCCAGATGAAGTTCCCACCAACATCGAGGCTCGGGACGGAACACTCCGCTTCAATTTCGCCAGCAACCGATTCCGCTATGACCGGCATGGCCTGCACAAGGAGGAACGATGACCGGAAACCTGCTTACCGAAGCCATAATCAGTGTTTTCACCACCGATGGCACAGCGGTGCGCCTGACCCTGCCGGGCGTACTGGCGGCACTGCAGCGAGACGAAGTGGGCAACTTTTCGGCGGTGCAACCGCATCAGGCTCACCCCTGGCATGCTTTTCTGGTGCAACTGGGAGTCATGGCCCTTGAGGGAGAAGAACTGCCGCCTGCAACTCCGGGCCGCGCCGACTTGCCCGGCCCGGATACGGAAACAGCATGGGCCGCACGCCTCCGGCGGCTGACGCCGGACCACCCCGACGATGCTCCCTGGACCCTTACGGTGAGCGACCTCGCCAAGCCCGCCTTTCTTCAGCCCCCGGTACCGGAAGGCACATGGGAGGTGTTCAAGAAAACACTGCGCTTCCCCGACGCCCTGGACATGCTCATTGCTGCCCGCAACCACGGTCTCAAAAGTAATCGTATGCGCGCGGCGGGCATGGAAGACTGGTTGATGGCTCTTCTGACGTTGCAAACCTGCGAAGGGTTCCTGGGAAAAGGCAACTACGGCATCTCGCGTATGAACGGGGGCTTCGCTACCAGACCCGGCATTCAACTTCTTTCACGACCGACGCCCGGGGGGCAATGGGCGAGAGATGTTCGTATCCTATGCGGCAACCCAAACCATTTCAGAGAGCACGGCCTGCCCTTCGCCCCCCTGCGGGGACACCGGCTTCTCTGGCTCGTTCCGTGGGACGGAAAGATCAGTTTGGAATTACGGGAGTTGTATCCTCTGTTTATCGAGGTATGCCGCAGGGTCCGCCTGCAACACAAGACGCAGTCCACCTTGTGCGCCCGTGTCGTAGGTACAGCAGTTCCCCGTATCCAGGCAAAAGAACAAAACGGCGACATGGCCGACCCCTGGACGCCTGTCCTCAAGTCAAACCACTCGGCGTTCAATCGCACTCCGGGATATCGCGCAGTGCAGGCCGTGCTCTTTCCATCGGACACGAACAAGGAACAATACGCACCTGCGTTGTTGCAGATGTGCCATCCTCCCGATGAAGGACACGACCTCGCCGTACGGTTCCGCATGCTCATTCGTGGGCAAGGCAAGACAGAAGGTTTCCATGAACGTACCATCCCTATTCCCAAGGCTGCCGAAGTCTTTGCTTTCGGGCCCAGAACGCCGGATGCGGCGCGCCTGTGCCAGGCAATGGTCGAGCTTGCTTCTACTGCTCAGAACAAAGTGCTCAAGCCTGCCCTGCTCCGCTTCATGCAAGCCGCGCGGGAACGCATAGAATTCAAACAACCGGAAACCGCCGCCTGGGCAGAGACGTGGATCAGGCGCCTGGATCAGGATGTTGACCTGCACTTCTTCCCCACGCTGTGGGAATGTCTGCCCCTACTGGAAGAAGGCGAAGATGCGGTGACCCAAGCCCCCTGGCGCGAGAGGCTGCGCACACTCGCAATAACCATCTTCACCGAGGCGACGCAGGCCTTGCCCGTGCCGCTGACAATGCGGCCACGCGCGGTGGCACTTGCTGAAGGGCAGTTCCAGCGAGCAGTTCGCGAACATCTCGCTCCTAAAAGGATCAAGGAGGACGTCAGGTCATGATGCACGAAACGACTACGGCCCCGGAAACATCCCCCCTGGCCCGGAGCGTTGCATCCGTAGCTGCAACATTGTCCCACCCGAACTTTCCCAAAGGCGATCTTGCCGCGTTGCGACGCGGCGGTCCGTCCCTTGTCGCCACGCCCGGATTCTGGCGCGTGCTCCTCGACCGTGTGGATAAAGGCCTGCGCTCAACAGACCAGGCGGAACGCGCATGGGCCGTCATCTTCCAATCCATGTCCATCATGGCCCCGAACATCCACACCCCCAATCGCACCCTTGGCGCGGTGCTGGCGGACATGAGCAAAAGCTTGGAACACAGGTTTCTGCGGTTACTGCGCTGTCGGGGAGAACAGTTGGAAGACCAGATACGACTGATGGCCCGCCTGCTTGCCTCAAACGGCACTTCCGTGGACTGGGTTTCTCTGGCCGGGCTGTTGCTGCCCGGAAATGATGACGCCAAAGACCGTACCATGCATCGACTTGCCCGCGACTATTACGGAAAGAAATAGAACGGTTCGTAACCCCTCATGGCAACGCGAATGCAAAGGAGGACAATCATGCCCCTTCCCCGCTTCATTCAGATATCGGCCTTGACCAGCTACCCCGCAGCCCTGCTGAACCGAGACGATTCCGGACTGGCCAAGCGCATTCCCTTTGGCGGTTCCGTGCGCACGCGAATCAGTTCCCAATGCCTCAAGCGGCATTGGCGGCTGGCCGATGGCGAATACAGCCTGCGAAATGTTTCCCCGGAGTTGGGGCTGGCGGTCCGCTCGCGCGCCTTGTTCAGGCTGCGTTTGCAGGAGCCGCTTGTCGGCGACGGCGTGCCTGAAAAGGTTGCGGAAACCGTCTTGAGCGCCTTTGCCAAAAGTCTCTATGAGGGCAAGGACAAAGATGAAAAGGACGACAAGGACGGCAAGAGCAGGGACGACGCCAAAAGTCCGCTGGACCGCAGCGAACTTGTAGTGCTTGGCGAGCCTGAAATAGCCTTTCTCCTGCGTGAGGCGCGCGGAATCTGCGCCCAGGCCGAGGGCGACATCAAGAAAGCAGCCACGCTGGCCAAGGACTACCTGAAAACACAAAAGGACAATTTCCGGGCCATCACCTGCGGCGCGGGCGTAGACGGCGCCATGTTCGGTCGATTCATCAGCGGTGATCCCGGCGCGCGCGTTTCGGCGGCGGTGCATGTGGCCCATGCCTTTACCGTACATCAGGAATCCTCGGAAACCGATTACTTCACCGCCGTGGACGACCTGCTGACGCGAGAGGCAGGGGGCAGCGGGCACCTGGGAGCAACGGAACTGACCAGCGGTCTTTATTATTCCTACGCCGTAATCGACGTGCCGCTGCTGGTTTCCAACCTGACCGGCTGCCGCCCCGAAGACTGGCTGGACCAGGAGCGATCTCTTGCGGGGAAGGTTGCGGCTAACCTCGTTCAACTCATGGCAACGGTCACGCCCGGCGCCAAGCTGGGCTCCACCGCGCCCTACGACTATGCGGCCCTTGTGCTGGCAGAGGCGGGCGAGCGGCAGCCCCGTACGCTGGCCAACGCATTTCTTGATCCCGTCCGGCTCGGCACCCCTGACCTGATGGGTCGTACAGCCGCTTCTCTGGCCAACTACGTGGGTGATGTGGACGCCATGTACGGCCCCGGCGAGATGCGCTGGCTTGCCAGTCGGCTGCCCGGCGTTCAGGTACCCGGTGCCGTGCGCACGCCCTTGCCTGAACTGGCGCAGGCCCTGTTGCAGGCCGTGGCCACGGCGGGGAGGTCGTAATGCGCTTCCTCGTTCTGCGCCTGGAGGGGCCGCTTATGTCCTTTAGCGACGCAGCCGTGGATGAATTGCGCCGCACTCGGGAGTTGCCGGGTTTATCAATGCTCACGGGGCTTGTTGCCAATGCCTTAGGGCTACGCTTCACGGACGGCAACCGCCTCAGACGACTTCAGGAACGTCTGGTTTACGGGGCACGCCTTGACCGAAAAGGACAGCTACTACGTGACTTCCAGACCGCCCAACTGAACAAGAACGACCTGTTATGGCGCTCTGACGGGCTTGGCCCGGAACGACGGGAAGGCGGGGAAGGCAGCTTTTCCGGACCGACCCTGCGAGAACGCTTCTACCGCGCCGACTCCCGTGTCTGTGTCGTTCTTTCTCTGGTTCCGGAGGACGAATCGCCAACTCTGGACGACTTGGCCGCCGCCTTTGCCAGGCCGTTCCGTCCGCTCTTTCTGGGCAGGGTGTGTTGCCCTCCTTCCGGCCCCTTGCATCGAGGCGAAGTCGTCGATGCCCTGGATGCATACGACGCTCTTGAACGCGCCGCACCAGGGGAACAAAGCGACCCTGCTCCGCTCACCGCGCTCTGGCCCGCTGATGGTCCGGGCGCACGCCGCCCGGTGGACATGGCCGCAGGCAGGATAGTGGAACTCCATGATCTTCGCGACTGGCGCAACGACGTGCATTCCGGCTCCCGATACGCGGTTTCGGGGCCGGTCCATCCATGCGGAGTTTCCGCCAAGGGGGAGGTACAATCATGACACAAACAATGTCCGAGCCACTACGCATGATCCAACTCGCCATAGTCCCGGCTCGGCTCTATGCATGGGCGCGTCTTTCCGGAATGACACTCCGGGATCAGGGCTATCTGGTGCATGCGGCGTTGCGCAAGGCATTCGGAACGGCGGCTCCACAGCCTTTCGTGGTCCTTGAGCCAAGCCGTTCCGCAAGTGCCCCGGAATTGCTGACGGTGTTGGGCTATGGCCGGGCGGACAAGCACTTGCTTGCACAGCGTATGGTCGAAGTGGCGCAGCCGCTGTTGTCCGAGGCTCTGCCGGGCGATTACATGGCACACAAGGACATGCCCCAAGCTTGGCCTTCCGGCAGCCGATTCGGATTCCGCGTGAGCTGCTGCCCCATCGTTCGAACTCCGGGCGGCGCAGAGAAGGATGTCTACCTTGCGGCCATGGAACGCGCCCAAGACGGGGAACAGCCCGACCGGGAAGCCGCATATACCGCGTGGCTGCGTCGCGAACTGGGCCGAAACGACGCCGCTGAGCTACTGTCCGCCTCCATGCGGGCCTTTCGCCTGGTGCAGCCCATGCGCCGAAAAGAGCGAGGTGCGCCGCCCAGCACCATCAGGACACGCCCGGAAACGGTGCTGGAAGGAACGCTGGCGGTCAGGGACGGAGCTGGCTTCGCCGCCCTGCTGGAGCGTGGTGTAGGCCGTCACCGGGCTTTCGGCTACGGCATGCTGCTGCTCTCGCCAAGCAAGGAGTAAGTAATGTTTGGGCGTCTGGGGCTTGAAACCGCTCGAATCCCGCATGCGGACCGCCATGGTTTGCTGTGGCTTGGCAGGGGGCAACTTACCGTGCAGGCGGGCACGTTGCGCTTCGCCACAGCGGGCTGCGAGGGGTTGGAGCCAGGGGAATACGACATTCCCTACCAGCAAGTGTCCTGCATACTGCTGGGGCCGGGATGTTCGATGACACACGACGTCCTGCGACTGGCCGCACGCCATGGAACAATGCTCATGGCCGTGGGAGAGGATGGGGTGCGGTGTTATTCCGCACCGCCGTTCGGACCAGACGAAAGCCGCCTGGCACGGAGGCAGGCCATTGCATGGGCCGACCCTGACGAGCGCATCCGGATTGCCCGGCGTATGTATGCATGGAGGCTGGGGGAGGTTTTGCCCACGCGCGATGTGTCCGCACTGCGGGGCATAGAGGGGGCGCGCATGCGCGAAACATACAAGCTGACCGCTGCGCGCTACGGACTGAACTGGAACGGACGCCGTTATGATCGACAGAACCCGAAAGCAGCCGACCCACCGAATCAAGCACTGAACCATGCTGCATCAGCCGTCCAGGCCGCTGCCGAGATTGCTGTTGCGTCAACCGCAACCATCGCGCAACTCGGCTTCATTCACGAAGACTCTTCTCGCTCGTTTGTTCTGGATATCGCGGATTTGTTCCGGGACAGTCTGACACTGCCGTGTGCCTTCGAGGCAGTCAAACTATGGC
Source organism: Nitratidesulfovibrio oxamicus (assembly GCF_015731765.1). GTDB lineage: Bacteria > Desulfobacterota > Desulfovibrionia > Desulfovibrionales > Desulfovibrionaceae > Cupidesulfovibrio > Cupidesulfovibrio oxamicus. The sequence continues at coordinate 12,481 of NZ_VRYY01000165.1, read as the reverse complement.
GCAAACAACCCGGCATTGCCCTTGAACGACATGTACGGCGACTGACCGGCAGCCGCATGCGCAAGACCGGTACCATCCCGGCCATGATCGACCGCATCAAGGAGTTGTTCGATGCCGATGACCGTGGTGGTGACTCGTAACGTCCCTGATCGCTTCCGGGGCTTCCTGGCCTCTTGCCTTCTAGAGGTGTCGCCCGGAGTATACACCCACCCGCGCCTCTCTCGGGCTGTGCGCGAACGGGTGTGGACAGTGCTGGAAGGATGGTTTGCGGAGGTGGACGGAGCCTCCATCGTCATGGTCCATGCCGATGGGGGCGAAGACACCGGCCAGGCTATTCGCGTTCTCGGCGAGCCTCCGCGTACGCTTGTTGACGCGGATGGTGTGATCCTGAGCCGGATGCCACGACCGACTATCTCCTGGTAGTCGAACTTATTTTTATCACCTATAAGCAGATAGATAGCAAGAGTTCCCCCCGCGCCTGCGGGGATAGGCCCCTTACACTTGCATTCCTTCGCCTTCTTGCAAGGTTCCCCCCGCGCCTGCGGGGATAGGCCCTCCGCGAAATCGCGCTTCTCGGACGTTGGGATGTTCCCCCCGCGCCTGCGGGGATAGGCCCTTTCGTTTGGTGCATGTGGGTGGTGTGTGTAGGTTCCCCCCGCGCCTGCGGGGATAGGCCCTCACAAGGCACAGGAGTATCAAGCAGGCTGCGGTTCCCCCCGCGCCTGCGGGGATAGGCCCTGGACGTGGAGTACTTCCAGAAGGCGCTGGACGTTCCCCCCGCGCCTGCGGGGATAGGCCCACCACGCGCTTCGTCGAAGGCCTGCGCGCAGCGTTCCCCCCGCGCCTGCGGGGATAGGCCCCTCTCCCCACAGCGCCCGCGTGATGGGCCACGGTTCCCCCCGCGCCTGCGGGGATAGGCCCGCGTTCTGCATCCGCACCCTCAAAGCCGGGTGGTTCCCCCCGCGCCTGCGGGGATAGGCCCCAAGGCGGCGCGTCTGGTCGTCGGGAAGACGGGTTCCCCCCGCGCCTGCGGGGATAGGCCCTGAGCCGGGCAACGGTTGTTAGCTGCTCCAACGTTCCCCCCGCGCCTGCGGGGATAGGCCCTACCGCGAAGGCAGCGTCGATTTCGTCAGCGCGTTCCCCCCGCGCCTGCGGGGATAGGCCCGTTCAGGATGGAGTCAAGAGCCGTGGCGAAGCGTTCCCCCCGCGCCTGCGGGGATAGGCCCCGCGCTCGCTGGAAAGCGGCGGCATAGGGGAGGTTCCCCCCGCGCCTGCGGGGATAGGCCCTGTTCCGCATGCGATGGGAGGATGTTGACCTTGTTCCCCCCGCGCCTGCGGGGATAGGCCCCTCGGTGGGCCGTATCACCGCGACCACGTGTAGTTCCCCCCGCGCCTGCGGGGATAGGCCCTGCGCATCCCCATCCCGGCAGTCTACGGGCGCGTTCCCCCCGCGCCTGCGGGGATAGGCCCTCTTGAAGCAAGCCTTGGAAGAAGTTGCGGCGGTTCCCCCCGCGCCTGCGGGGATAGGCCCCCAGCCACCCAGTCGTTTTGCGGGCGGTACGCGTTCCCCCCGCGCCTGCGGGGATAGGCCCCATGGGGCAGCCTCATCCAGTACTGCGCGCACGTTCCCCCCGCGCCTGCGGGGATAGGCCCCCATGGTGTCCTCCTTGTGCTGTCCTACTCCGGTTCCCCCCGCGCCTGCGGGGATAGGCCCCGGCTGGCCAGCGCGCCGGGTGCGGCATCGCGGTTCCCCCCGCGCCTGCGGGGATAGGCCCTTTTCAATGGCCGCGCCCACATCTCCGAAAGCGTTCCCCCCGCGCCTGCGGGGATAGGCCCTTAAGCGACCACTCCCCCCGCGTCGCCTTCCCGTTCCCCCCGCGCCTGCGGGGATAGGCCCCGAAATCGCCGCCGCCGCAGCCCAGCGGCAAGGTTCCCCCCGCGCCTGCGGGGATAGGCCCCAGCATGCCTACTCCTTGAAGCTCACGACCTGGTTCCCCCCGCGCCTGCGGGGATAGGCCCTGATCACCCTCCGCGTCTGCGTCTTCCGGCCTGTTCCCCCCGCGCCTGCGGGGATAGGCCTTACGTGGACGACCGCGAGTCTGCACACGCCGAGTTCCCCCCGCGCCTGCGGGGATAGGCCCGAAGATCAGCACACTGACCGGCGCGGGGCATAGTTCCCCCCGCGCCTGCGGGGATAGGCCCGCTTGGGGAGGAGACACTGATGAGTACTGGAGGTTCCCCCCGCGCCTGCGGGGATAGGCCCTGTCTATCACAAAATTGCGCAGACGGCTTTAAGTTCCCCCCGCGCCTGCGGGGATAGGCCCCACGGCGAGGTGAGCACCTGTCCTGCGGTCATGTTCCCCCCGCGCCTGCGGGGATAGGCCCCGGCGCGTGGTGACGCGGGAGCAGGTGGAGGAGTTCCCCCCGCGCCTGCGGGGATAGGCCCATCTGGTGGGCGGCGTCTGGAGTCGTCACAGTGTTCCCCCCGCGCCTGCGGGGATAGGCCCTGGCAGGATGGTGGAGACAGGACGCCAATGTGGTTCCCCCCGCGCCTGCGGGGATAGGCCGTTGTCGGCCATCTTGGCATACGCCGTTTCTGTGTTCCCCCCGCGCCTGCGGGGATAGGCCCCAGCAAGTCGGGACACCCGCTGCCGACAGGGGGTTCCCCCCGCGCCTGCGGGGATAGGCCCCCGTAGTGCAGTTGCAGCCCCTGGAGCGCGTCGTTCCCCCCGCGCCTGCGGGGATAGGCCCTTGATGCCCTGCCCGATGCGAAGGTTGTCGAAGTTCCCCCCGCGCCTGCGGGGATAGGCCCTGCCCAGCAGCATTGATGGCGAGTGCGAAGCCGTTCCCCCCGCGCCTGCGGGGATAGGCCCCTGTTTGCTTCGTAGTTCATCTCTACCCTTCCGTTCCCCCCGCGCCTGCGGGGATAGGCCCGCAATGTAACGTTTCATGTAACAGCGGAAACGGTTCCCCCCGCGCCTGCGGGGATAGGCCCCGAGCTACCCCCCGTCTACTCGACAACGAGCGGTTCCCCCCGCGCCTGCGGGGATAGGCCCTGCCCGTGTTCGGCTCTCGCCGCGCGGGCAGCGTTCCCCCCGCGCCTGCGGGGATAGGCCCCCAGCGGATGCCACGCGACTGTCGCGGCTTCGGTTCCCCCCGCGCCTGCGGGGATAGGCCCATTTTCCCTGCTGGAGGGGCTGTCCAAAGCATGTTCCCCCCGCGCCTGCGGGGATAGGCCCATTGAGGCCATCCAAAAGCAACTAGGGGGCGGGTTCCCCCCGCGCCTGCGGGGATAGGCCGCACGACGGATTTGTCCCACGACGCTTGGGTTCGTTCCCCCCGCGCCTGCGGGGATAGGCCCTGTTGCGCGGCGCGGATTTCGCCTAGCCTCGCGTTCCCCCCGCGCCTGCGGGGATAGGCCCGAAAATGCAGAACGCGCCCAAGTCCGAAATTCGTTCCCCCCGCGCCTGCGGGGATAGGCCCAAGCCGGGCCTGCTGCGGGGTAAGTTCCGCGCGTTCCCCCCGCGCCTGCGGGGATAGGCCCTACGAGTCGGCGTGGCGCGAGCCATTCTGCAAGTTCCCCCCGCGCCTGCGGGGATAGGCCCCCGTCCGGCTTCGACGCGGGTGACGTGTTCGGGTTCCCCCCGCGCCTGCGGGGATAGGCCCCCGGGCCGAGGCGCAAGCGATTCTGGACGCGGGTTCCCCCCGCGCCTGCGGGGATAGGCCCTTCGGCAGCGGTTTTCCCGGCAGCGCCTCGAAGTTCCCCCCGCGCCTGCGGGGATAGGCCCCTCGTGCTGACCGGCAAGAGTCACCAGCAGCAGTTCCCCCCGCGCCTGCGGGGATAGGCCATGGCCTCGCCGTTCTTCGTGGTGCCGCCCTTGGTTCCCCCCGCGCCTGCGGGGATAGGCCCTACATCCGGGACTGACCACCGCGCTGTGTGAAGTTCCCCCCGCGCCTGCGGGGATAGGCCGTTGCCAGAACACTTCCAGCAGGAACTCGCCAGGTTCCCCCCGCGCCTGCGGGGATAGGCCCCTTCACCTATCCGAAGCTGATCGCGGGCGACTGTTCCCCCCGCGCCTGCGGGGATAGGCCCTGGCAATTCCGCCCGCAGAAGCCAGCCAGACGGTTCCCCCCGCGCCTGCGGGGATAGGCCCTTCGACGGGCTTGGGGCAAAAAGCATCAAGCGGTTCCCCCCGCGCCTGCGGGGATAGGCCCTCCCATCGCCAGAGAAGCCGGGCATAGCCGAAGTTCCCCCCGCGCCTGCGGGGATAGGCCCAGCCCGGCCCATGTTCGTCGCTTCCTCGGCGTGTTCCCCCCGCGCCTGCGGGGATAGGCCCATGCGGCACTCGCCGGGCTGGAGGCCGGGGAAGTTCCCCCCGCGCCTGCGGGGATAGGCCCTTGCACCGGCCACGGATGCAGGAGTCCCCATTGTTCCCCCCGCGCCTGCGGGGATAGGCCCTTGCGCTCAAAGGTGAACGACTTGAGCGCGGTGTTCCCCCCGCGCCTGCGGGGATAGGCCCTGGACTGTGCCGGTTACGGAATGCGCGCCTGGGTTCCCCCCGCGCCTGCGGGGATAGGCCCAGCCACGCTCACGTCCCACTCCGGATTCCAGCGTTCCCCCCGCGCCTGCGGGGATAGGCCCGAAAACGGCGCTGCGATACTGGCACTGTGCGGGTTCCCCCCGCGCCTGCGGGGATAGGCCCCGGCACACTGGCGACACACTTGAAGCGGTGAAGTTCCCCCCGCGCCTGCGGGGATAGGCCCCCGCTTACTACGCCACGCGCCTTGACGCACTGGTTCCCCCCGCGCCTGCGGGGATAGGCCCTTGGAGCCTTCAAGGCCCGCCCTGTTGGCTGTGTTCCCCCCGCGCCTGCGGGGATAGGCCCTTAAGATGAAGCTGTCCCAGCCGTAGACCCCAGTTCCCCCCGCGCCTGCGGGGATAGGCCCTCAACGACGGTCCACGCGTAGTCAGGCGGTGGGTTCCCCCCGCGCCTGCGGGGATAGGCCCCCTTTCAGCAAATCGGTGATGACGTCGCCTGTGTTCCCCCCGCGCCTGCGGGGATAGGCCCCTCGCCACATACACGTGCGAGGCGTGCGGCGCGTTCCCCCCGCGCCTGCGGGGATAGGCCCCGGTCAGACTTGGCGTGCGCGAGTGGGTTTGCGTTCCCCCCGCGCCTGCGGGGATAGGCCCCTCGTCTAGCTCACGGTAAAGCGCGGTGCTGAGTTCCCCCCGCGCCTGCGGGGATAGGCCCTGGGGGCTTGAGCCGGTGCTGAAGCCTGACGGCGTTCCCCCCGCGCCTGCGGGGATAGGCCCTGGACCTTGCGCGCGCACGGGTCGCCAAGCATGTTCCCCCCGCGCCTGCGGGGATAGGCCCTGAAAAGGTGAGCGCGCCCGCCTCGGCCAGCAGTTCCCCCCGCGCCTGCGGGGATAGGCCCCCCCCACCTCTCGTGGGCGGCTGTTCGGCGCAGTTCCCCCCGCGCCTGCGGGGATAGGCCCATGCCGCCCTTTTTCGCGTCAGAGGAATATCCGTTCCCCCCGCGCCTGCGGGGATAGGCCCCTATGCGGCTGTCGCCTCAATGCCGAGCTTGGGTTCCCCCCGCGCCTGCGGGGATAGGCCCTTGTCGATGGTGGGCGTCTTTTCGCGGAGGAAGTTCCCCCCGCGCCTGCGGGGATAGGCCCCAAGCTCGCCAAGCTCAACCTCATCGAATACGGTTCCCCCCGCGCCTGCGGGGATAGGCCCCTGCCCGCGCCTGTTCCTGGCCGCGCCCGCGTGTTCCCCCCGCGCCTGCGGGGATAGGCCCTTCGCGGGGCGATCATGCGCAAAGCCAACATAGTTCCCCCCGCGCCTGCGGGGATAGGCCCTGCGGGGCGGAATCCACCCGTTTGGAGTCCGCGTTCCCCCCGCGCCTGCGGGGATAGGCCCATGCTGGGAGACGCATAATGGACTGGCTGCGCGTTCCCCCCCGCGCCTGCGGGGATAGGCCCCCGGCACGCAGCGCCTCGACGCGCTCCGCGTAGTTCCCCCCGCGCCTGCGGGGATAGGCCCCGGTCGGAAAGGCGCTGCTCGGCCTCTGCCTCGTTCCCCCCGCGCCTGCGGGGATAGGCCCTGCTGCGCCTTGAGCGTGAGCGGGCCGCGCTGGTTCCCCCCGCGCCTGCGGGGATAGGCCCTTCTTGGCCTGCTCGGCAAGGTCGATGTACGAGTTCCCCCCGCGCCTGCGGGGATAGGCCCCGGTCAAGGCGCAAGGCCGAACGGGAATAGGGGTTCCCCCCGCGCCTGCGGGGATAGGCCCTGAAAAGGTTGGTGGTGTAGTCAGCAACGACAGTTCCCCCCGCGCCTGCGGGGATAGGCCTTACCACCCCTCGCTTGCCCGCCTTCCTCCATTGTTCCCCCCGCGCCTGCGGGGATAGGCCCGGCGCTGACACTGCTCCTGCGGCTGCTGGGCAGTTCCCCCCGCGCCTGCGGGGATAGGCCCATGGCGACGCGCAAGAAAAAGGGTGCACAAGCGTTCCCCCCGCGCCTGCGGGGATAGGCCCGTGTAAGCGTTGCTTACGAGTTGAGCGCGACAGTTCCCCCCGCGCCTGCGGGGATAGGCCCTGCGCGAGCGGGTGGAGGCGCTGGAGTGGAGCGTTACCCCCGCGCCTGCGGGGATAGGCCCTGGTGTTTGACGGCAAGCCTGACGAGGATACAGTTCCCCCCGCGCCTGCGGGGATAGGCCCCCGGCGGGCCTCAACCTGAAGATTGAAGTTGTGTTCCCCCCGCGCCTGCGGGGATTGGCCCTACCCGGCCAAGGTGTTCTTCTGGGAGCAGCGGTTCCCCCCGCGCCTGCGGGGATAGGCCCCACCCGGCCAAGGTGTTCTTCTGGGAGCAGCGGTTCCCCCCGCGCCTGCGGGGATAGGCCGCTCGCGGTCCTTCTCGCGCTGGGCGGCTTCCGGTTCCCCCCGCGCCTGCGGGGATAGGCCCTACACGTGCTCATGCAGGACGGGTGGGATGCTGTTCCCCCCGCGCCTGCGGGGATAGGCCCTGATTCTTGGTAAATTCAGTCATTTTCGTTTCGTTCCCCCCGCGCCTGCGGGGATAGGCCCTGGGGCATCCGCTCGCTGGGCCTTGACGCGCGTTCCCCCCGCGCCTGCGGGGATAGGCCCCAGTGCAATGCAGGCTCGAGTCCTGTCTCCGGGTTCCCCCCGCGCCTGCGGGGATAGCCCCCACATGGCTCGAAAAGAGTGAGCTTTCCCCAAGTTCCCCCCGCGCTTGCGGTGGATAACGTTGCGTTCAAAAAGTCACTGCTTCGGCCCCTCACCTGGCCTTTCGAATCCCCTAAATAGGAGTCAATGAATATAGCAGAATTCCCATCAGTTTCTTAACTCTAGAAAATCCATCTGAAAGCATATCAGTCAGACAAAGAAGCCACGTGAGATTTCCAAGGTAGGAATAGGGTAGGAAAAAGAAAAAGCCCTTATGGAAATCTTCCATAAGGGCTTGTCTTTCTGGTTGCGGGGGCCGGATTTGAACCGACGACCTTCGGGTTATGAGCCCGACGAGCTACCGAGCTGCTCCACCCCGCGACACGATGTGGGGACTGCCTCCCCAGCGAAGAAGGTGTGTATACGCGGGGGCGGTCGGACTGTCAACCGCGCATTTACATCGCCGGGCAAATTCCTTATGTAGTGCGGGCCATGCAGAACAAGAACATCACCTCCCTTTCCGTCGTGCTGCCCGTGTACAACGAGCAGGACAATCTGCCCGCCCTGTTCGAGGAAATCCGCCGCTCCATCGCCAACATCGGCAAGGAGTGGGAAGTGCTGTTCGTGGACGACGGCAGCAAGGACCGCAGCCTGGAAGTCATCAAGGCCCTTGCGGCGGAGCATCCCCAGGTGCGCTACCTGTCGTTCCGCAAGAATTGCGGGCAGTCCGCCGCTTTTGCCGCCGGGTTCCAGGCCGCGCGCCATGAAGTCATCGTAACCATGGACGCCGACCTGCAGAACGACCCCGCCGACATCCCCGCCATGCTCATCGAGTTCGAACGCGGGTACGACATGGTCATCGGCTGGCGCGCCAAGCGCAAGGACACCTTTGCCAAGCGCATCGCCTCCCGGTGGGCCAACGCCATCCGCAACCGCCTGACCGGCGAGACGGTGAAGGACACCGGCTGCTCGCTGAAGGTAATGCGCACCACCATGGCCCGGCGCATCCCCATGTTCACCGGCATGCACCGTTTTCTGCCCACGCTGATGAAGATGCAGGGCGCCACCGTGGCCGAACTGAAGGTAAACCACCGCCCGCGCCTGCACGGCGTGTCCAAGTACGGGGCCTTCAGCCGCGCCAAGACCGCCGCCTTCGACTTGCTGGCCGTGGCGTGGATGAAGCGCCGCTACATCAATTACGACATCGCCGAGCGCAACTGATCTCGGGGCGGGCCGCACCGCCGCCCTGCCGGGCCGGACTGCCCCTCATCTATGCACGGACTTGGGAATGGACACGCTGGAATGGATGCTCTGGCCCGCCCGCTGGGCCATCCTGGCTGTGGGCCTGCTGGCGCAGGTCACCGTGCTGGCATGGGCGGCCCGCCGTGGACAGCATCCGGATTTTGCGGTGTCTGCATCAGACGCGCAAGCACCGCCCGAAGCCGCCCGAGCATCCGCCTTCGCCGATGCGGGCAGCGCCGCCCCTCCGGGCACGTCCCCGCCTCCCGGGGCCGCACACCGCTCCCCCTGCGGAGCGACAACCACGCCAGCGCCCCACACCACTTTTGCCCCACGCGACCTGCGCCTGCTGCGTATCGCCATGCTGACCGGCGGCGGCCTTGTCACCATCTTCGCCCTGCTGGAACGCGACATGCTGTTGCTGGCCGGTCAGGTGCTGACCTTGTCGCTGCTCTGGTCGCGCCTGCGCTGACGCCTCCGGCAGCTTGACGTCGCGGCCCGTTGCCGCTACTGCGCACATGCGGTGTGCGCCGCCCACCGGCGTGCAGCACATGCAGCATGCGGGCATCCGTCGCACTCCTGACCAGCGCACGCCTGTACGGCACTCGGCTGATTGCCGCATGGCCGACCCCGCACGGCATTGCCCCACCCGGCCCCGCCTGCGCAGGCCCGGTCCCCGGTCAGGCCATGCCATGGCACCGGACCTCGCCTTCCCTTCGCCACCCGGCACCCGACAACAGCCACATCCGTCCACCCTCACCCGGCCCCAGCCACTGCCCCGCATGACCAACCGCCCCACCCGACTTCTCAAACGCGTGCTCAAGGGTGCGTTCGTCTTTCTCGGACTTGCCGCCGCCATCGCGCTGTTGCGCCTTTCGGGCCTGCACGACGCCCTGGACACCGCCTGGGTCGACGCCAACATCCGCGACCACGGCGTGTCCGGGCTGGCCCTGTACCTCGGCGTTGGCTGCCTGCTTACCGCCGTGGGCATGCCCCGCCAGGTGGTCAGCTTTCTGGGCGGCTACGCCTTCGGCGCGGTGCTGGGCACGATGTGGGGCACACTGGCCACGATCCTGGGCTGCGTGGTCACCTTCTATTACGCGCGCCTCGGCGGGCAGTCGTTCGTGGCGCGACGTTTCAGCCGCAGGGTGACGAAGATCAACGGGTTCCTCGGGCGCAACCCTTTCGCCATGTCCTTCATCATCCGTTGCCTGCCCGTGGGCAACAACATGCTGACCAACCTGCTGGCCGGGGTCAGCGCCATTCCCGCGCTGCCCTTCTTTGCCGGGTCGACCGCCGGGTACGTGCCGCAGACGTTCATCTTCGCCCTGCTGGGCAGTGGAGTGCGCGTTTCGCCGGAGTTGCGCACCACCGCCAGCGCCGTGCTGTTCGTGGTGTCCAGCCTGCTGGGTTACCTGCTGTACCGCCGCTACCGGGTGGACGACACCCTGGAGGTTCCGGAGGACGACGCCGAGGGCGGACCGGATGGCAACGAGAGCGGCAACCTTTCCTCGCCCGCCGACAAGGGCGCATAGCCCGCTGCCCAAGAACGCGCCGCCCCCCGGCCAATTGAGCCAATTGAGCCAATTGAGCCAGCCGCCCCCAACTGGCTTCCGGCAACTCACCCCACCGTACACGCCACCTGCACGCTCCATTTCCCGCCGCAACGCAAAACCGCCCGCCGACATGCATCGGCGGGCGGTTTTCATAGCAGCGTCAAAAGCGGTTCGGGCGAACTGCGCCTTACGACACCTTGGCCCCGTTGGCCACCGGGCCGGACGCGGCCACCAGTTGCATGCCGCTTTCGGTGCGCACCGCAAGGATCATCCCCTGTGATTCCAGACCGCGCAGCTTGCGCGGGGCAAGGTTGGCCACCACGGCCACCTGGCGTCCCAGCAGGAAGTCAGGCGTAAAGTATTCGGCAAGCCCGGCCACGATCTGGCGCGGGGCCGCTTCGCCAAGATCCACTTCCACACGCAGCAGTTTGTCGGCGTTGGGATGGCGTTCCACAACCACCACGGTGCCGAAGCGGATGTCCAGCTTCTGGAAGTCGGTGAACTCGATGGTGGCGGGTTCGTCGCCAGCGGCAGGCGCGGCGGATTGCGCGGCAGCCTGAGCGGAAGCGGCGGCCTTGTCCTTTTTCTTGCCTTCCGCCTTGGCGGGTTTGGACTCTTCCACCTTTTCCAGTTCCACACGGGGGAACAGGTTGGACGACGACGCCACGGTGGTACCGGCGGCCAGCCCGCCCCAGCGGTCGGCCTCGTCAGCCAACTGCACGGTGGCCGGGTCCAGCGTCTGGCCCAACTGCCCCAACAGCACGGTGGAGGCCTCGGGCATCACCGGCCACAGGTGCACGGCCACTTTGCGCATGCATTCCAGCATCACGTACATGACGGTGCCCAGGCGCTCGGTGTCGCCCTGCTTGAACAGGGTCCACGGCGCGGCATGGTCCACGTAGCGGTTCAGGGCGCGCACCAGTTCCCACAGCGATTCCAGCGCGTTGGAGAAGCGCACCCGTTCGAACAGCCGCACGTAATTGCGCTGGGCTTCTTCCGCAAGGGTGCGGATGGCCTCGTCTTCCTCGGTCAGCGGGCCCTGCGCGGGCACCACGCCGCCGAAGTACTTGGCGGTCATGGACAGCACGCGGCTGAACAGGTTGCCGAGGTCGTTGGCCAGGTCCGCGTTCAGGCGGGCCACCAGCGCGTCTTCCGAGAAGCTGGCGTCGCTGCCGAAGTGCATCTCGCGCAGCAGGAAGTAGCGGAAGGCGCTCAGGCCGTACTTGTCGATCATGGACAGCGGGTCAACCACGTTGCCCAGCGATTTGGACATCTTGGTGTCGCGCACCAGCCAGTAGCCGTGCACGTTCAGGTTGTTGTAGGGTTCAAGCCCCGCCGCCTTCAGCATGGTGGGCCAGAACACCGCGTGCGGCTTCAGGATGTCCTTGGCCACCAGATGCTGCACGCCGGGCCAGAAGCGACCGAACTTCTCGTCGTCGGGCCAGCCCAGCGCGGAGATGTAGTTGATCAGCGCGTCGAACCACACGTAGCACACGTAGTCCTTGTCGAACGGCAGTTCGATGCCCCAGGTCAGGCGGGACTTGGGCCGCGAGATGCACAGGTCTTCCAGCGCGCCGCTGTCCAGAATGCCCAGCACTTCGCTGCGGTAGCGTTCAGGCCGGATGAAGTCGGGGTTGTCCAGGATGTACTGGCGCAGCCAGCCCTGGTACTTGGACATGCGGAAGAAATAGTTCTTTTCGCTGATGTATTCCGGCTTCACCTGATGCTGCGGGCACAGGCCGTTTTCCAGTTCCTTCTCGGTGTAGAATCGTTCGCACCCGTAGCAGTAGTGGCCGCCGTACTCGCCAAAGTAGATGTCGCCGCTGTCGTAGACCTTCTGCAACACGTCCTGCACGCACTTCTTGTGCTCCGCGTCTGTGGTGCGGATGAACTGGTCGTACTCCACGCCCAGATGCGGCCACAGGTCGCGGAACTGCGTGCTCACGCCGTCCACGAATTCCTGCGGCGAACACCCGGCCTTTTCGGCGGCCTGCACGATCTTGTCGCCGTGCTCGTCGGTGCCGGTCAGAAAGTAGGTGTCCTTGCCCAGCAGGCGGTGGAAGCGGCGCAGCGAATCGGCCACGATGGTGGTGTAGGCATGGCCGAGGTGCGGCTTGGCGTTGACGTAGTAAATGGGGGTGGTGATGTAGAAGCGGTCCACGTGGGTCTCCCGATTCGGACGCTGCGGGCGGTGCGGGCCTGCCGCGCCGCCGTTCCGATATGATGGCCGCCCCCGGCGCGCGCCGGGGGCGGAAACTGTTGCCTGTATGGTCGCCGCGCCTTGCTCCGTGCGGATGGATGCGGGGCTGACGGATGTGGTCGATTATTCGCCGCCGGTTCCGCCGGTATGTCCGCCGCCGGAACCGCCCTCGCCGCCCTCACCGCCCTCACGGGGACCGGAAGGACGCCGCTTGCGCTTGCGCCGCCCCCGGCTGGACCGCAGGGTGGACGGATCGGTGTTTTTCAGCGGGCCGCGCGCGCGCGGCATGGCGATGGCCGCCGG
>NZ_VRYY01000153.1 GCF_015731765.1 Nitratidesulfovibrio oxamicus | reverse complement strand
CGGCCAGCGGGGCGAGCACGTCGCGTCCGTGAAAGGTGGCGCCTTGCGGATCGGGCAGGCGGGTCGGGTCAAGCCTGCGCAGCACGGCGTCGGGGCGCGCCTCCGCCGCCAGGTGCAGCAGGCCGTTGTCCGGGGCCAGCATCACCTGTCCGCCGCTTTCCATGGAGACAAGGCCGCGTGGTGAGCCCACGCCGGGGTCCACCACGCAGATGAAGATGGCCCCGGCAGGAAAGTGCGGATGGCTGGCCGCCAGGAAGAAGGCGGCGGTTTCCACGCGATGGGGCGGCACGCCGTGCGAAATGTCGATGACCGGTACCGAGGGAGCCAGCCGGTGCAGCACGCCCTTCAACTGGCCCACGTACGGGTCGTCCAGCCCGAAATCCGTCAGCAGGGCGAAGCAGCGGGCATGGGCGCGGGGTTTTCCGGATGCGGACGCGGGTGCGGAGGACGCGGGCATGGCGGCTGCCGGGCAGGCCGATGCGGATGGGCGATGGGGGGTGTCCATGGGCGTTCCGTGGTTGTGGAGGAGGGCGGCACGTTCAGTTCGCGGCGTGGTGGCGGGAGCGTGCTTTGGCGCCGCACTGGCACATGCCGGACGAGCGGCATGGTTGTACCCTAGCGCGGGCGCGCAACGACCACAAGCGCGGGGCACCTGGAAGCCGGAAGCGCCGCGGGGCGGAGTGGGTTGCACGACCATGGCTCCCGCGTATGGCGGCGCTTGCTTCGGAACCGCGGAATCCGCCTTGCGGCGGTTTCAGTCACGTAACCGCGGGACTCGCCAGGAGGGGGTGCCTGTCCATAACCATGGAACCCGCCTTGCGGCGGGTTCCATGGCGCAGCGGTGAACGGCTGCGGAGCGTGAGCGGCGCGTGGGCTGATCAGCGGTTGGCCCGGTCGAAGGTGATGTTGAACGACAGTGCGTAGAGGTGGTGGAAGAAATCCACATACTCCACGAATACGTCGTCCGGCACCGTGATGCGCGCAGGCGCGAAGTTGAGAATGCCCTTGATGCCCGCGTCCACCAGATGGTTGGCGGCGCGCTGGGCGCGTTCCGGCGGCGTGGTGATGATGCCGATCTCGACGTCGAGGTCGGCCACCTTTTCCTTGAGCCGCTTGGTGCACACCACCTCAAGGCCGGAGACTTCCTCGCCGATCTTGAAGGGGTCGCAGTCGAAGGCTCCCACGATGTGGAACCCGCGCAGCTTGAATTCCTTGTGATTCAGCAGCGCGCGGCCCAGGTTGCCCACCCCGACGAGCACGGTGCTCCATTCGCGGTTCACTCCGAGAACGCTGGTGATGGATTCGATGAGGCTCTTGACGTAATAGCCCACGCCACGCACGCCGAACTCGCCGAAGTAGGCAAGGTCCTTGCGGATTTGCGAAGCGTTGACGTTGCACGCCTTGGCCAGCGGTTCGGAGGATATGACGTCGGTCCCTTCACGCAGCAGGTTTTCCAGCACCTGCACATACACGGCAAGGCGCTGGATGGTTGCGCGGGGAATGTGTTCACTCTTGGGAGTCTGCATGGCTTGATTGGTCTCTCGTTTGGCGGATGTCGTACGGCGAACCGCCATAATGCTGAAAAAGGAGGCCGTTTGCAACGGCCTCCTTCCGTACGGACGAATCGAGGCTCGCGAACTAGCCCACGAAGGGGTTGGCGACGAGCAGGATCAGGTTCACCACGAGGGCGTAGATGGCGAGGGATTCGATGAAGGCCAGGCCCAGGATCAGGGTAACCATGATCTTGCCGCCCGCTTCGGGGTTGCGCGCGGTGCCTTCGCAGGCAGCCTTGAGGCCCATGCCCTGACCGAGGCCGCAACCGGCGGCGGCGATGGCCATGCCGATGGCGGCGGCGAGGCAGGTCAGGCCAAGCGCGCCGGCGTCCATCTTGCCGTCAGCGGCGAAGGCAAGGGCGGCAAAGGACATCAGGGCCACGGTGTTCAGGGCGATCATCAGAAACTTGCGCATGACAAACTCCTCTTTGCGTATGGTTGTTTTGGTCGGTTGACCATTCCCTTCGAGATTAGTGGGCGTGTTCGAAAGCGCCCTTCAGGTAGATCATCGTCAGCATGAAGAAGATGAACGACTGAAGAACCTTGCCCAGCAGGAACAGGAAGTACACCGGGATGGTGCCAACGATGGGAGCCATCAGGAAGAACAGCACCATGACGATTTCTTCACCGCGGATGTTCCCGAACAGACGCAGCGTCAGCGAAAGCGGGCGCGCGGTGTGCGAGATGAGTTCCAGCGGCAGCATCAGCGGCGTGAGCCACCACATGGGACCCATGAAATGCTTGATGTAGCCCGGCCCCCAGCGCTTGATGCCCTGGTAGTTGTAGTACAGGAACACGAAGACGGCCATGGCCGCGTTGGTGTTCACGTTGGCCGTGGGCGCATCGCAGCCGGGGATCAGCCCCAGCAGGTTCTGGAAGAGAATGAACAGGAAGATGCCGCCAAGCAGCGGGAACACCTTGCGTCCATCCTCGCCGATGTTGGTCACCACGAAGTCTTCAAGACCCCCGATGACCACCTCGAAAACGTTCTGTATGCCGCCGGGTACCAGTTTCAGCCCGCCGCGGACCAGAAGGCCCAGGCTGAACAGGACGGCCATGGCACACCACGTGTAGAAGACATGCTTGAATTCGACGGTCGCTCCACCGATGGTGACCTGATCCACATGCAGCAGCGTGGACCAGAGTACCGGATGCGGCAATCCACCAGCCATTCCCTACGCCTCCTTCACTTTTTGTCCTGCGCCCCTGGCTATTCCCCACGCGGCGATGCTGAGAACGCACGTGGACAGCCCCGCCAGCAGCGCGGAGACAGAGACCTTTAGCCAAACGATCAGGCCGAAAAGGACCAGACCGGTAAGCAGCAGCCGACCGTAGAATCTGAACATGAGCCCGGCCGCCATGGCGCGCGTGTACGGCAGGAAAACGATGCCCTGCACGAACTTGGCCAAGGCGTAGAAATTGAAGGTCGAAAGCGCGGCCCCCACGCCGAACCACAACCCCCAGTCCCAGAAAGGCGCGCACGCAACCCCGGCAAGCAAGGACGCCCCCGAAACCAGAATCTGGCAGCGCAGCAAAAGGCGGATTTCCGACGCGCGGAACCCCTTGTGCCACAGCCATTCATCAGTCTTTCGGGCCAAACTTTTCAGCATCTTCCTTGTCCTGGGCCTTGAGGAGCCTTCGCGAGTCCAGCCAGACGTTCTTGAACCCGGCCACGATGCCGAGAATCAGGAACACCCCGGTGAGCCACGGCTTCGTTCCCAACCAACGATCAAGGTACCAGCCCATTCCCAGGCCGACCACCGTGGCCGACACCATGTGCAGCCCGATGACCCCGGCGGTGGAAATGGCGTCGAGGTATTTCTTGTCGTTGATTTTGAACCAATTATTGAAGAACATAGGCACCGTCCCGTGGCTTTCGCGCCCATTCATGATAGAGCGGTTGCCGGGGGCACTTCGTGCAAACGTTCACAAGTCGGGTCGTGTCTAACACAGCGGGCGGTGGGCGTCAACGCGGCGGGGCGGAGTTCGTGAAAAAATTCCCCACCGAAGTGTCGGACATGTTTGCTGATTGCCTGAACAATTCAACTGAACAATTCAACTGCGCGCGGCGGACTGTCAGGGGCCGCGACCACATCGGGGGCACCATGCGGCACAAGGACAGGGAAGTGACCGACGCGGCGGAGATATGGGCGGGCGTGGCCGCCAGCCTGTGGATGACCATGGCGTTGTGCGACGGCATGGAGCCGTATGCGGTACCCCTGTCGTTCGGGCTGGCGGACGGGGCCATTTATTTCCACTCCTCGCGCAAGGGGCACAAGGTGGAACTGCTGCGGCGCGGCGGAACGGTCTGTTGTTCGTTCGTGCCTTACGCCGACGTGGTCAGGCCGGATGACGGCACGGGCTGCAGGTTTTCCATGCGCTTCCTGAGCGTGCTGGCCTGGGGGCGGCCCGAGGAACTGCACGACGCCGCCGACGTGGCCGTGGCGGTGCGCGCCCTGCTGGCCGCCGTGCAGGCCCCGGATGCCCCGGTCAACGGGGATGCCGTGGGCCGTACGGCGTTTTTCCGGCTGGTGCCGGACAGGATGACCGCCTCGCGCCACGCATAGTGTCGGATGGCGTTGCGGATGGGGCGGCGGGCGCCGCAGGCCCTGGGTGCAAGGTCCGGCCCGGGAGCCTGTGGTCGAAAACGTGTGCCCCGAAGTCGTGTGGCCGGAAGGCCTGCGCCGGAAAACGTGAAATCAGGGCGCGTGTGCCCGGAAGGCTCGCGAAAATATTCATGAAGGCTGGACTGTTCGATTGTAACGCGATACCAATGCGCCACGGCGCATAACGCTGCGCCGTGCCCGCCACCACGTCAAACCGCCGGACCTGCCATTGGGGGGATGCCATGCGCCTGACCGTGCCTGCCGTTGTGTGCCGCCGCCCGAACTCCATCCAGTCTCCGATCCAGCCTGCCGCCCCGGCTTCGGCCCGGTCCCTGTCCCCGGCTTCGGCCCGGGCTTTGTCCGTACCGCTCGCGGCGGTCCTGCTGGCCGGGCTGTTGGTGCTGGTCGGTGCCGGTCAACCGGTATCCACGGCCCTGGCAGCCGAAGCGCGCAGCTACGTGGGCACCGACGCCTGCGCCCCCTGTCATGCCGATCAGCACGCCACCTTCCGCAAGTACGCCAAGAAATCCAAGTCCGCCCACAGCGTGCAGGTGATGGCCCCCAAGCTGAGCAGGGAAGAAGTGCAGGGCTGCTACGCCTGCCATACCACGGGCTACGGCAAGCCGGGCGGGTTCGTCAGTTTCGAAGCCACTCCCCATCTGGCCGACGCTGGGTGCGAGGTCTGTCATGGTCCCGGTTCCGCCCACGTGGATTCGGGGGGCGACGTTTCGCTCATCGACAAGCCCACCATGGAGGGCTGCGTGGCCTGCCACAACGAGCAGCGGGTGCGCAGCTTCAATTTCAAGCCCTTGCTGCATGGCGGGGCGCACTAGGCATTTTTGCAGCCGCACTGGACGAAAACGCCCGCCGCATGGTGCTGACCATGCGGCGGGCATCGTTTTTCCGGGCGGGTTGCGCCCTTCCTGCGTCTGGCTGTCTCATGCCCGGGCCGGGCTACGCGCCCGAACAGGGCCGCGCCATTCCGCAGGCTTGGCGGATTATTCCCCGGCGCGGGTCAGCAGGGCCACGCATTCCACGTGGGGCGAATGGGGGAACAGGTCGACCGGACGCGCCTCTTGCAGCGCATACCCGCGCGTGGTGAACAGGGCCACGTCGCGGGCCATGGTGGCCGGATTGCACGAAACGTAGACGATGCGCTCCGGCTGGTGGGCGGCCACGGCCTCCACCACGTCCTCGTGCAGGCCCGCGCGGGGCGGATCCATGACCACGATGCGCGGCGACACGCCCTCGCCGGGCCGCTCGCGGCGCAG
>NZ_VRYY01000152.1 GCF_015731765.1 Nitratidesulfovibrio oxamicus | reverse complement strand
GGCGGACGCTGCGGGCGGCCTGATCGCGGAGCCGGAACATTTCTCCCGGGCCATCCGTGCCCTGCTGCACGATGCCGACACGGCCACGGCCCTGGGCGGGCTGGGCACGGCGCACTGGGATGCCTGCTTCCGCCCGGAACGGTGCGCGCAGGCATTGACGGCGCTTCTGGAGGGCGCGGGCGGCATGCCCGACCTACGCATGCCCGCCAGCCTGCGCCGCGCCAACGCCGCCGTGCAGGCCCGCCTGCTGGGAACCGAGAAACCGCAGGCCTGATGCGGCAAGCCCGGCCATCTCCGCACGGTCCGCGCTGTCCACACGACCCGGCAATATCCTGAACGATCTCCATCCCTTTCGCCCCTCAGACGCCCCAACGGACAGGCCCGCCATCACGAGACTCGTGATGGCGGGCCTGTCCGTTGGGGCCACAAGGGCCGGACCTGATTGGGGCTCAGGAAGGAAAAAACCGTCAGCGTGCCCCGCGCCCCGCGGCGGCGGCGCGGGCAAGGTGCACCAGCCCCATGCCGAAGCGCAGCAAACGCTCCGCGCCCTGCTCGCGGGCCTGAGCCTCGCGTTCCGTACCCGCCGTGGGGCCAAAGCCGGACCGCGATTGCAGCAGCGCACGGGCCAGATCCACGGGGTCCCCGGCCCGGAACGGCACCCCGTGCGGCGGGTTCTGTTCCAGATGCACGTCGATGTCGGAATACACGATGGTCTTGCCCAGTGCCCGGGCATCCTCCACCACGGTGCTCCACCCCTCGAACAACGAGGGATGCACCACGGCATGGGCGCCGCGCAGCAACTGGATCTGGTCGCCCCGGTCGATCAGGCCCAGAATGCGCACCTGCCCGGCAATGCCAAGCCGCTGCACCTCGCGCTGCAACATGGGAAAATGGCCGGGCGCCCGGTAGTCGTGCACGCTGCCGGTGCACACCAGCGGCAGTTCCACCCCGCCGTCGCGCAGCCGCGCCAGCGCGCGGAACAGCGTCAGGTGGTCCTTGTGCGCCCAGAACTGGTTGCAGCACATCAGGTAGCCGCCAGGCACGCCGTGCTTCGCCATGGCCCCGGCAACGTCGCCGGCATACCAGTCCGCCTCGCCCACCGTGCAGAACGGCAGGACGAAGGAACGGTCGGCCTCCACGCCGTAGAATTCCGCCAGGTCGCGCCGCGCGGCCTCGCTGCTCAGCACCACCATGTCGGCCTGACCGGCGATCTCCGCGAACAGCGCGTCCCGGTTGGCCAGTTCCTGTCCGGAAAAGAACTGGGGCAACCGCTTGTGCTGGAAGTCGGGTATCCAGAACACGCGCGGCAGATGGGGCGGGGGATTCCAGAACCCGTGCGGCAAGGGGTAGGCCAGGTCCAGCCCGGCAAAGGCCGTTTCCGGGTCCTGCACGCTGAACACGCCGTCGGCGTCGCGCCCGCCGGACACCACGCGCACCTCGTCCACCAGCGGAAGGATGCCCTCGTAGCAATGCAGGGCCGGGGCCTGGGCGGCGTCGAACAGCAGCACGATGTGCGGACGCAGGCGCGGCGGCAGGGCTGCGGCCCCCATCACCAGATGGCGGACATAGTTGATGCCGCCGGTCCAGCCTTCCACTCCCCACTGCACGTAGATGCCGATGCGCATGCGCTGCCACCCTTTGCCCGAATAATGCCGTGCACCGAATCCGCCCAGCAATTGTCCCAACGGCGCCAATTGCACCAGACACGGGGCGTCTGCCAAGACGCAGCGCGCCCGGCTACTGCCGGGCCGTGCCCTTCACCTGCTCCAGAAACCAGCGCGCGTACTCGTGCACGCCGTCTTCCAGCGGCACCGTGAGTTCCAGCCCCAATTGCCGCGCCCGTCCGATGTCCGCCCGCCAGTTCTGCGGGTCGCCCTTGCGGGCGGCCCCCGAAAATTCCGGGGTCACGTGGCCCAGGCCGCACCCTGCCGCCATGTGTTCCACCATGGCGCGCACGCTGGTTTCCTGCCCGCTGCCCACGTTGCAGACGTGCACGCCCGGTCCGGGCCACGCCTCGACAAGGTGCGCGATGAACCGGGCAAGGTCGCGCACGTGGACATAATCGCGCGTTTCCTCTCCCGTTCCCGAAAACACCGCGTCGCCCGCGCGCAGCTTGTGCCCCACGTCCCACAGCAACTGCTTGCGCAGCCCCGCCCCGTAGCACGAAAACACGCGCAGCACCGCGCTGGAAATGCCGTACAGTCCGCAGAACTCGTGCGCGATGTCCTCGCACATGCGCTTGTGCCAGCCATAGGGCGATATGGGGCCAAGGGGGGCATGCTCCGCCACGGGCAGCACGCCGGGGTTGCCGTACACCGCCGCGCTGGAAAGCTGCACCACGCGGGTATCGGTGCCCGCCTTGCGGATGGCGTCGTACAACTGGAACACCACGGGCGGGCCGGACTGGAAATCCACGCCGGGGCTGGTCATGGACAGCCCCACAGAGGCCACCCCCGCGCAATGCACCACCACTGCGGGGCGCAGCCGCGCGATCAGTTCGTCCAGATCGGGATGCGGCAGGGTCATGCGCACCAGGCGCACGGCATCGCGCGACGATGGATAGACGGACGATGCCAGGCCCACCGCCTCGCTGCCGGACGGCAGCGCCCGCAGCACATGGCTGCCGATGAACCCTGTGGCCCCCGTGACCAGCACCGTGCCCCCGGCCATGGCTAGCGCATCCTGATGGCGAAGGCCACGCCGTAGCCGGTTTCGTCGAAGACGTGGCAGCTCATGTTGGGCTGCGATTGCACCACCCGCTGCCAGATGCCGCGCAGGTAGCCCAGTTCCGGATGCGCAATGTCGTCGAACACGATGGCCCCGCCGATGCGCAGGCGCGGCAGCACGGTGGCCAGGTCGCGCAGCGCCCCTTCCGGGCCGTGGTCGCCGTCCACGGTGATGAGGTCGTAGGTGGCGTCCGGATGCGCCGCGAAATGGGCGGGCACCGTCGTGGTCGAATCGCCGGTGACGAAGCGCAGCCCACCCCTGTGGCCAAGCTGCGCCATCTGCGCGGCCACGTATTCCGGGCCGGGATTCTCCATGCCCGCATAGTCGCGCAGCCACAGGTCGAAGCCCACCACATCGGCGGAGGGGCGGCGGTCGAGCACCATGGCAAGGCTGCGGCCACGCCGCACGCCAATCTCCAGGTACGACTCCACACCCAGCAGATCCGCCAGGACGTACAGCACGGTGCAGATGTCCGCGTAGCGCCAGGATTCGCCAAACCGCGCCATGCCGCGCCGCATGAACCCCTTGAGGTAGGCGGAGTAGTCGTCCTCGTCCAGCCGGGCCAGCACGTCAAGCACCCCGGCGTAGACCTCCGGCTTGTACAGGGCGGCGGCCAGCGTCGAGGCCCCGGCCAGGGACGGCGCATACCACTGCGTCTTCCCGTCGTGAACATAGGTGGATGCCCGCACGCGGTCGGCGCACCACTCAGCGATCTGCAACATCGGCATCGGCCTCCTGTGCCGTATGGCCCGCGGTTGCGGGCAGGAAATCCACCGGCCTTACGCCTGCAAGCGCAACGGGCCGTTGCCGTTGCCGCCGTCCTTTTCCTCGCGGCTGAACTGCACGGCGGTGCCGTAGCAGGAGAAGAACTTGGAGCCGTCGGGATGGAAGGCCACGTTCTCCTGATAGCCCACGATGGCCTGCGCGCCCTTGTTCACGGCGCGGGCCGCCATGCCGAAGAACGTTTCGTCGGAATCGTAGCCCCGGCAGGCCACCAGGCCCAGTACGCGGCCTATCCTGCGGTCTTCCACGCCATCGGTGGTGACCACGGGAAAGCGCCCGGACAGGAACAGTTCACGCACCCGCTCCAGGTTTTCGGTCTGCGCGGCCTCGGCCTTGCGCGCCTTTTTGTCGTTGCCGCCAAGCAGAAACAGCATGGGGAAGCCTCCTTGCGTTGAATCCGGCGGAATGCCGCCACGCCGCCGGATGATGCAAGAGCCTTGCCGAGCGCACACCATGCTGTATTTGCACGTAATCCGCCAAACAAACGCCGGGCCGTGTCGAGAATACGACACTGCCCGGCACATTTCGCCGCCGTTGCGCGCGGCACTCCCGGCGCCGACACGGCGGCGTTCCGGAATCGAGCCGACACGCAGCCCGCACACGCCAGCCCGCGTCGCGTCGCCCGCAATCCGCTGCCAGCCCTGCCCGTACCGCATCCGGAATCCTTCCGGGGCCGGGCTACACCAGCGGCACCAGCCCCAGCGAGGCCCGGAACAGAAACCAGCCCAGTGCGGCCACGTACAGCACCAGTCCCACGATGACCAGCTTGAGCGACCACAGGAAATAGCGCGTCTTGCGGTTGCGCACCGCCAGCAGCCGCAGAAAGCTGGCCTCCACCGTGTCGCCGCGCAGGCTGGACATCCAGCGCACCCGCACCACGCCGTACAGCGCCACGAACAGCCCGACAAGGATGCACACCAGCCCGGCCATCAGGGTCAGTCCGCTGAACGGCCCGGCCGCCGCCAGCCGGTGTCCGGAAAACCCGGCCACTGAAATGGCCAGCGCCCCCACGCCGAACACCATCTGGGTCCGCTGGGTGACGATGCCGAACTGCTGTTGCAGGCTCTTCCACACCTCGGCCTCGCTGCCCAGCACCTGAAGCAGGAAGCGGTACTCCTCGCACAGGCCGCAGGTATCGTCGCGCCACGACGGGCCGACGCGTTCGTAGTCGTCGGGCTGGCCCATGGCCGATCCGTCCTGCCCGGCGACGCCGCCAGCGTGGTCCCCGGCCTCCTGCGGCAAGCCGCAGGAGGAATCGTTGGCGGCATCGCGCTTCCGTTCAGCCTGGTGTTGCGCAGCCTGTTCCGTCATTGCTGGCTCCTTCCGTATGGTTCGTAACCGTATCCGTCAGAATATCCCCGGCGGACCGCCCGCACAAGCACGGCAATGCGCGGGCATATGGCTGTGCATGACCGTCCACAACCGGACGGGACGCATCGGGCGCATCGGGCGCATCGGGTGCACTGGCCGCACAAGGGCACACAGGGGCACACAGGGGCACGGGACGAAACCGCGTGCAGGGCCAGCCGCACGGCGCAGTCCTTGACCTTGGCGTGGAAGTCCAGCATTAGTTGCACTCACGGGGGCACTACTGTAAACTGCGCGGTCAAACAAAACCCCGCCCCGGCGGAGCGCCGCAGGCATCACCGCCCGGGATGACGCGCTGACCCGCCTGCCTGTTCCGGCCTGTTCCGGCCTGTTCCGGCCTGTTCCGGCCTGTCCGGCCCCCGCGCCCCGTCCGGCCTGAGCACCCCGTCCGGCCTGAGCACCCCGTCCTGTCCGGCGCTTCACCCTTCCTCGCACCACAGCCTTTCGGCGGAACCCCCGCATGCATACCAATCCGTTCCCGTCGGCCCGGCCCCTGCGCCGTCCCGTCCTTGCCCTGCGGCCCCGCCATGCGACAGGCCGCACTCCGCTCCGCCGCCCGGCCTGCGTGCTGACGGCG
>NZ_VRYY01000151.1 GCF_015731765.1 Nitratidesulfovibrio oxamicus | reverse complement strand
AGGCCGGATACCAGGACCCAGCGGTCCAGCAGGGCCTGTGCGGCTTCGGGCGGCAGAAAGGCGGAGGCGGCTGCAATATCGTGCGGCATGGCATCATCCCGGATGGCAAAAAGCGTTAGCGCCGCCCGCCGCACGACAAACGGCGGACGGACGGCGCGAAAACCGTCGACGGCGGCCCGGCAGCGGCCATGCGTGGCCAGCCTGCCGGGGGTGCGTCGCTATTCGTCGGCCAGACCCAGCGAACGCAGAAAGCCCACGTCCTCGGTCCAACCTTCGCGCACCTTGACCCACAGTTCAAGATGCACCTTCTTTTCCAGCAGGTCCTGAATGTCCACGCGAGCCTTGGTGCCAAGGTCCTTGATGGTGGCCCCGGCCTTGCCGATGACCATGGACTTGTGCGAGGGGCGGCCCACGTAGATCACCGCGTGGATGGTGACGAGGTCGCGCCCTTCCTCTTCATCCCACTTCTCGATTTCCACGGCCACGGAATAGGGCAGTTCCTGGCGCAGGGCCAGAAACAGCTTTTCACGCACGATTTCCGCCGCCATGAAGCGCACCGGCAGGGTGGAAAGCTGGTCTTCCGGGTACAGGGCGGGGGCCACGGGCAGCTTGGACTTCACCAGCTGCACCAGTTCCGGCAGGCCGTCGCGCTTCAGCGCCGAGACGGGGAACACCTCTGCCTTGGGCCACAGCTTCTGCAACTCTATGAACAGGGGCAGCATCTTGGACTTGTCGCGGAACAGATCCACCTTGTTCACGGCCACGATGACCGGGCGTTCTTCGGCGGCCACGGCGTCCATCAGCGGCTTTACGTCGTTTTCGAGAAAGTCCGGCTTCTTGATGTACAGGTCCGCGTCCAGCATGACCAGGATCACGTCGGCGCTGTGCATGGACTGCCACGCCGTCTGCAGCAGGATCTTGTTCATGCGGCCGCGCTGCTGGTGGATGCCGGGGGTATCCATGAAGATGACCTGCGCGTCCGGCTCGGACAGGATGCCCACGATCTGGTTGCGGGTGGTCTGGGCGCGCGGGGTGACGATGGCCACCTTGTGGCCCAGCGCAGAGTTGAGCAGCGTGGACTTGCCCGCGTTGGGCGGCCCCAGCAGGGCAACCCAGCCGCAGCGGTGTTCGGTCTTGATCATTATATATGCTCCTTGCGGAAAAAAAGTCGTGTTCTCCGCCGCATGTTCCACAGCACGGGCCGTGCGTCAAGGAACGGCGGGAGAATTTGGCGGACGTGCGGGGTGCGGGCCGGTAAAAATCCGGCCCCGGGCCGGGCGCGGATCGGGCACAGGGCCAGTCGCGAACCAGTCGCGAGCCAGCCGCGGATCGGGCGCAGGCCGGATTGGCCGGTACCGCCTGCAGCGGGCACGCCCCGGCGGCATGAAACATGGAGTGAGAAGGATGCGGGCACCGCCCGCGCCTGCCGATGCCTGAACCGCAGGGGCCGAATAGGCCTGCATCGGTGTGCGTCCGTGTGCATCCGTGTGCATCCGGGGTACGTCCGGGTGCATCCGGGTGCGCCCGGGTGCGTCCGTGCCCATCGGTGCGCTTCGGGCCTGCGTCGGCCCGGAAATCCTGCCCGGCATGGCGGAACAGGCCCCATACGCGGTGGGACGCGGCCCGTCAAGCCGCGCAGGGTGCGAAACAGGCCGAATGCCCCCCTCCTCGGGGCACGCGGGATAGCGGAGAGGCAGGACAAACCGGCCCGAGCGGACGGAAACCACCGGGCAGAAGCCGCCCCCTCGCAACGGCGCGACACGGCCCGTCAGGCATGGAGGCGCATCCAAAAGGTTCTCAGGTGGGACCACCGGGGGAATCCGGACGCCTTCACATCCCGCCACACCCCCCGCAGTGGGAAGCGCCCCCCGGAAAAGCCGGGAATCCTGTCCTTTTCACCCCCGGAATGCCCCCATGCACTGTTGACGTTCCGGACACCATCTGTATTACTGACCGCACGACAGAACGTGTATCGGCCACTTGGCGCGCACGTTCCGGCAAGCCTTCGGCAAGCGCCGCGCGGGACTGCCGACGGCCCTGCCGCATCCGGCCCCTGACGCGTGATGCCTGCCGCCCTGCATCAGTACGGTTCCGCGTGTCTGTCCATCGCGCCCGCGCCCACTCGCGCCCCACGGAGAACGCCATGCCCCGCAAGGTCAAATCGGTCCGCGTGCCGGAAGAACTTTCGGCCATCGACCTGTCCGGCATCATCGCCGAATGCGAAAAGTACCTGCGCGACCTGGAATCGGTCGCCATGCTCAACCAGCAGGGCGAACGCGAGGCGGCGGAGGCATTGCTGCGCGCCCGCCAGTCCGACCTTGGCCGCCGAGTGGGCATGAAGGTGTGGGAGGCCCGCAAGCAGGCCGCGCTGGAGCGGTTGCAAAAGGGCCAGAACGCACATGCTGCCGAATCGGCCTGATTCGGCAACGCATTGCTTCCATCACGCGCACGGCTCCGCTTCGGAACCGCCCTGCGCCGCAGGCAGATCGCGCCCCGCTTACATTATTTCCCCACCACCGCCATCTCGCACCCGATGTCCACCCCCGCCATGCCCACAAGGGCGCGGTGGGGGTGAATTTCCACGCCCGCCGCGCGGGCTTCGTGGAACAGTGCGGCATAGGCCGGGTCGATGTAGTCCGCCGGGCCGAAGCAGTGCCCGTCGGGCCGCTGGATAAGGTAGAACCCGGCGGCGCGCTCCCCGCGTGCCACGATGTCCATCATCTCGCGCAGGTGCTTGGCCCCGCGTTCGGTGGCGGCATCGGGAAAGGCGGCCACGTCGTCCTCCACCAGCGTCACGTTCTTGCACTCCACCCACAGGGTGGGCAGGCCGGGGCCGTCCAGTCGGGCGTCCAGCCTGCTTTCGCCGCGCCTGGCCTCGCGCCGCAGGGTGGTGTACCCGGCGGCCCACGGCAGCCGCCCGGCGTGGAAGGCCGCTTCCAGCAGCCGGTTGGGGACGGAGGTGTTCACCCCCACCCAGAAACCGCGCGGGCCGTTGCCGTCGCAGCGCACCAGTTCCTGAGTGTATTTCAGCTTGCGGTCGGGGTTGGGCGCGGGCGATGCCAACACCGCCGCGCCGGGGCGCATCAGCCCCAGCATGGACCCGGAATTGTTGCTGTGCACCCACAGGGGCGCGCCATCCACTTCCAGTTCCACACTGAACCGCTTTACCCGCCGCACAAAGCGCCCCACGACGCAGCCGGGCGGAAACGGCAACAGCGGCGCGCCGTAGCCCGTCGTGCCCATGATCGGCAAATCGTCCCCCATGCTGCCCCCCGTTGTGCCCATGATTCCGGCCATCCGTTCCCCTTCACGTTCTTTATTCACGGCACGACCTTTACCCGCGGAACCGTCGGCACCGCTGGCACCATGGGGCACGTCTCCACCCCCACCCCGCGCTCCTGCGGCATCCCTTTTTGCCTGGCGCTTTCCGTCGCCGGACATCGCCTTTCCTTACGGCAGGTTGGCGCATGGTGCGCACCGTGCGCACCGACACGGCCAGCTCCCCGCGCATCCTGCCGGTATGTTTTGATGTTTCCGCAATTTACAGTCGTCCCGTAAGCTGGTAACCAGCCGCCGAGAAGAGGCGCGCCCAAAAGCCCGCCCTGCCGCACGATGTTCTCATGCGCGGCCGCCGTGCCATCGTGCCTTTCGTGCCCAGCGCAGCATGCGGCACGCTGGCGGCAGCGCACACCATACCACGCGAACAGGACGCACCGTAATGAGAATCTCCGACCGTCTCACCCGCATCAAGCCGTCGGCCACCCTGGCCGTCAACGCCAAGGCGCTGGAGCTCAAGGCCAAGGGCGTGCAGGTGGTCAGCCTTGCCGTGGGCGAGCCCGACTTCCCCACCCCGGAACACGTGCGAGAGGCGGCCAAGACCGCCATCGACGAAGGCTTTACCCGCTACACCCAGGTGCCGGGCATTCCCGAACTGCGCCAGGCGGTGTGCGGGTACTTTGCCCGCTTCTACGGGGTGGAAGCCCCCATGGAAGCCACGGTGGTCACCAACGGCGGCAAGCAGGCACTGTACAACCTGTTCCAGTGCCTGCTCAACCCCGGCGAC
The DNA here is from genome assembly GCF_015731765.1 of Nitratidesulfovibrio oxamicus. Taxonomy (GTDB): domain Bacteria; phylum Desulfobacterota; class Desulfovibrionia; order Desulfovibrionales; family Desulfovibrionaceae; genus Cupidesulfovibrio; species Cupidesulfovibrio oxamicus. Next base: position 1,401 of record NZ_VRYY01000151.1, on the reverse strand, counting down.
GAGGTGCTGGTGCCCGCCCCCTACTGGGTGAGCTACCCCGCGCTGGTGGAACTGGCGGGCGGCGTGCCGGTATTCGTGGCGTCCCCTGCGGAACGCGGCTTCAAGGTCACGCCGGAAGAACTGGACCGCGCCGTCACCCCCAGGAGCCGCGTGCTGCTGCTGAACTCGCCCTCCAACCCCACGGGCGCCTGCTACACCCGCGCGGAAACCGACGCCATCATGGAGTGGGCCATCGCCCGCGACCTGTTCGTGGTGTCGGACGAAATCTACGACCGCCTCGTCTACGAACCGGCGGAAGCCGTCAGCGTGTGCGACTGGTGGGAACGCCACCCCGAAAACGTGGCGGTGGTCAACGGCCTGGCCAAGACCTTCGCCATGACCGGCTGGCGCGTGGGCTACGCCCTGGCCCACCCCGACCTGATCAAGGCCATGACCAAGATACAGGGCCAGTCCACCTCGAACATCTGCTCCGTGGCCCAGAAGGCGGCGCTGGCCGCCCTTACCGGCCCCTACGACGCGGTGGAGGAAATGAAGAAGGCCTTCCGCCGTCGGCGCGACCTGGCCCACGGGGTGGTTTCCTCGTGGCCGGGCGTGGTCTGCCCCAAGCCCGACGGCGCCTTCTACCTGTTCGCGGACATGCGCGCCCTGTTCACCCCGGCCCTGCCCGATTCGGCCAGCCTGTGCACGCACATCATGGAGCAGGCCAACGTGGCGCTGGTGCCGGGCGCGGCCTTTGGCGACGACGCCTGCCTGCGCTTCTCGTACGCGGTGTCGGACGACACCCTGATGATTGCGCTGGACAAGGTGGCGAAGGTTCTTTTCGGCTAGGGGCCGTCAACGCTATGGTCCTTTTGCCCTCTGCCGTCCGACCCGAAGGGCGCGTAGCGTGACCGTTGGGCGAGCTTGCGAGCCCTACGGACATCGAGAGCAACGCTGTCAGAATGGTTTTTTATTCCGGTCGAATACCACAAAAGCATACTCCCTCCATAAAAAACCATTCTTCCTTGGCAGAGAACAAAAATCCCCATAGCCTTAACAGCCCCCGATTCTGCCTGATCCAAACGGTCTTTTCACCCGTTTGAAGCAAAGACGGTTCCGCAAGGGCATACCCACGCGCCGCACCGGCCTCGCCCTTCGCTGAAAAGTACGATATGACGGCGGCATGTCCCGCGCGGCTCGCGCACGCGACCGAACGGGGCATGCCGCCGCTTCGCTGGCCCCGCCCGCGCGACGGCAAGGTGCCCCCGAAATTTCACGTCGCGCCCCGCGCGGCCACGCCGCGCATCACCGGCACCCACGCCATGGGCCTTTTTTCCGGCCCGCAAGGAGCATGACCATGCCCCAGCCCCATCGCCTCGACTGGACCAACGCCTGGCCCGCCGCGCCGCTGGGCCGCCTGAC
>NZ_VRYY01000150.1 GCF_015731765.1 Nitratidesulfovibrio oxamicus | reverse complement strand
GGCCGCCTGTGCACCCGGCTGCACCACGCCCACCACCGGCAGGCCGGGGTTGGCGGCGCGCAGGGCGTCCAGCGCCACGGATGTGGCCGTGTTGCAGGCCACCACCAGCAGCTTGATGCGCCGCTGCACCAGCCTGGACGCGGCCTGCACGGCGTAGCGGGTGATGGTTTCCGCGCTCTTGGTGCCGTAGGGCAGGCGGGCGGTGTCGCCCAGATACAATATGTCCTCGCAGGGCATGCGGGTGCGCAGGGCCTTCAACACCGTAAGTCCGCCCACGCCCGAATCGAACATGCCGATGGGCAGGTGCGCGGCGTCGGGTATGGACGGGCTGGTGCCGGAAATGTCGGAGCCGGACGCGCCGGGGGCTGCCCCCCCCGCGTTGTCCCGGTCAGAGCCCGTGGCGGCGGTGCCGCACGCGGGGCTGTCTACTTGCATCGGTCCTCGTCCTCCAGAAGTTCGTAGCTGCTCACGGTAACCGGGGCGCGCAGGGTGTCCAGCACCCGTTCCAGCAGGATGCCCTCGCGGCTGGGTGAATTGTGCCCGAAGGTGGCGCGGATGCCCAGCGTGACGAAGTGCACGGCGCGGTCCATGGCGATGGGCAGGCTGTCGCCCTGCAACAGGCTGCCGGTAAGCACGCTGGCAAAGGTGTCGCCCGTGCCGGGGTAGTGGGCGGGTATGTACTGGCAGTCCACCTTCCAGAACCTGTCGTGGGTGCTGTGGTAGGCCGCAACGGAGCTGACGCCCGCATGCCCGGCCACCGGCACGCTGGTTATGACCGCCACGCGCGGCCCCATGGCCGTCAGGCGGCGCAGCCAGTCCATGAGGTCTGTCGTGGAGATGGATTCGCGGTAGGGCTCGTCCAGCAGCAGGGCGGCTTCGGTGAAATTGGGGGTGATGATGTCCGCCTTGCGCACCAGCCAGCGCATGCGCTGCACCATCTCCATGTCCATGGTGGGTTCCAGCTGGCCGTTGTCGCCCAGAACAGGGTCCACCACGGCAAGGCCGCCCTCTACCCGGCACATGTCGATGCACCGGGCCACGATGTCCACCTGCGCCGGGGAACCCAGAAAGCCGCTGTACACCGCGTCGAACTTCAGGTTCAGGGCCTGCCAGTGGTCAAGGAACAGGCGCATCTGGTCGGTCAGGTCCAGAAAGCTGTAGCCGGTGAAGCCCGCCGTGTGCGTGGACAGCACGGCGGTAGGCATGGGGCACACCTGCGCGCCCATGGCGGACAACACGGGAATGGCCACGGTGAGCGAGGTGCGGCCAAAGCCGGAAAGATCGTGGATGGCCGCCACGCGCGGCACGGCGTTGCGCATTGCAGGGCTCCTTGCGCGGGGTTCCGGACTGGCCGGGTGAGGCCGCCCGGCGGGCACACCATCACCACGGAGCGGGGTAAAAGGCAAGGGGGAGCCTGCGTCGGCGGCAAGGAAAAGGGGGCACCCGTCGGTACCCCCCTTTTCGTCAATGACTTTATGCCGGAATGCCGCGGCTTGCGATCTACCTGAAAAACTCCACCACGTACTTCCCCGCCGTGAACAGCAGGATGACGCACAGCATCCACTTGATCAGGTTTGCGGGCACGTGCTTCTGGCAACGCGCGCCCAGGTACATGCCCGCCATGCCGCCAATGCCCAGCAAGAGGCCCAGCGTCCAGTCCGGGGCCACGGACATGTGCGGGTACAGCGGCGCGATGGCCATGTAGAAGGTGACGCCCGCCACCGAGGTTACGAAGGTGCCCATAAGGGCCGCGCCCGCCACGGTGTACACCGGCAGCCCGAAGAAAGAGACGAAGAACGGTGCGATGATGGCCCCGCCGCCAATGCCGTACACCCCGCCCACGATCCCCACGATGAAGCTCAGGGTAAAGATGCCCACGGTGCGGAAGCTGTAGGTTTCGCCGTAGAAGCTGTACGAGATGCGCGACAGGCAGCACTCGTTCATGCACACGGCGGGCAAGTCGTCGGGGTTCCTGCCTTCCGCCGCCGCCTTTTCGCGGTGGGTGCGCACCAGCGCGCGGAACTTTTCCTCCGCCGTGGCCTTGCCGTTGCCCGCCTTCTTCTTGGTCAGGTCGCGCACCATGCGCAGGGCGATGTAGGCCAGCACGCACGCGGCGAACAGCTTGAAGTCGCGCGCGTTGGGCAGGTACGTCACCCGCACGAAGGCCCCTATCAGCACCCCCGGCAGCGTGCCGATGATCACCACCCACGTCAGCGGCCAGACCATGCGCCCTTCGCGAATGTAGCGGTACACCCCGCTGGGGATGGCCACCACGTTGTAAAACTGGTTGGTGGCGCTGACGGAGGGGTTCACGTAGCCCAGAAAGGACATCTGGAAGGGCAGCAGCAGGAACGCGCCCGACACCCCCCCCATGGACATGAAGAACGACACGACGAACGCCACCAGCGGCGGTAGCCACGGTTCCGCGTGTATGCCTGCGACGGGGAAGTACATGGTGTCCTCCTGTGTCGGGATGTCGGGGTGGGGCGATGGGAGCGATTGGCTGACGGGACCGGTCGGGTGGCCGGGCGGGTAGCAGGGCTGCTGTCCGGTGCGCTTGTTCTGTCCGGCTGCCTTTTTGATTCTTGCTGACACGTTTTTTATAATCTTCGTGTCAATTTAAAAATAGCGCATGGGCGATTCGTTGTCACGGATTATTTTATTTTCATGCCTGTGCGCGAAGTGAATCATCGCTTTGATTTTCGTGCGGCTGCGCCTATATGATGGAAATTCGGGCAACGAACGGGCGGCATCCGGACCCGGGCACGCGCCGCGCCCGGCCCCACGCGCACGCAACCAACGGGACACCCATGCGACAGGACGACAGCCTCGAACGAATCTGGGAAGCGCTGGCCGAAAACGTGGCGGAACGCCGCCACAACCCGGCGGGCATGCTCTCCATTCCCGACGACGTGAAGTATCTGGACACGGTGGAACTGGCCCGGCTGGAAGAAGCCTTCCGCCTGTGGGCCGCCCGCCCGGTGCGGGGCGACGTGCGCCGTTCGCGCCTGCGCATGTTGCTGGTGTTTCTGCTCATCCGCCACACCGGGGCGCGCCTGGGCGAGGTGCTGGCCCTTGCCCCCACCCGCGACATCGACACGGCGCGCGGCGTGGCCTACCTGGGCGAGCCGCAGCGCGAGGTGCAACTGCCGCCAGACCTCGTCACCCAGCTTGCCGACCTGCTGGACGAGGCCGTGGCGGGCGAGGGCGAACACCCCTTCGCCGTGGACCAGGCCCACGTGCGCCGCAAGTTCTACGAGCGCGCCCATGAATGCGACCTTGCCCCGGACCTTGCCAACCCCAGCGCCCTGCGCCGCTCGCGGGCCATCGAACTGCTGCGCTCCGGCCTGCCGCTGCCCGTGGTGCAGCGCCTGCTGGGCCATTCCACGGCCAGCCTGACGGCGGCGTACATCGACGTTTCGAGCGAGGACATGCAGCGCATGGTGGGCCACGCGCTGGACCGCGAGCAGCGCCGCCGCACCAGCGCGCGCAACGCCTTTTACGGGCGCATCGCGGCGGTGGTGCGCGGCGACGTGCAGTCGGTGGTCTCGGTGCAGACGCCGTCGGGCATCCGGGTGGCCTCGGTCATCACCAACGACAGTCTGGACAACCTGGGCCTGCGCCCCGGCGTGTTCGCGGCGGCAGAGGTGAAGGCCCCGTGGGTGGTGCTGACCGTGGGCAGCGAGGCCCCGTCGTCCTCGGCGGGCAACGTGTACCCGGCCACCATCGTCAGGGTGGTGGTGGGCGCGGCCACGGCGGAAGCTGTGGCCCGGCTGGAAGACGGCACAGAGATCTGCTCCGTGCTTACGGCAGACAGGGTGCGCGCGCTGGATCTGGCCGTGGGGTCCCCGGTGTGGGTGCTGATCAACGTGTTTTCGGTCATCCTGAACGTGAGTTGACGGGCGGGGTAACGCCTGCGGAGTCGCCCCTGCACGCACTGCGCCCGCTGTTTCCCCCGTTCCCCGGCCTGTCTCCCCGATCCGCCGTCGGCCCGCCACAACCTTGGGGCCGAACCGCTCGCCAGTGCGGCGCTCTCGACTTTTGCCCTGCGCTCCGGTATGTGGCGCGGACACACCCATTGCCGCCTGTGCGCGCAGGCAGCCACCGTTGGCCCTCCCGCCGCGCGGCACCCCGAAGCACACCGCCGCATACAGGTCGCACTCTCAAGGAGGCCGCCATGCCCTGCCGTACGCTCTTCCTCCGGTCGGTGGACGACTGGAAGGAACTGCAGGCCCTGCTCGCGGGACGCGACAACCCCGGCGACACCGTGGAACCCGCCGTCCGCGAGATTCTGGATACCGTCCGCGCCGGGGGCGATGCCGCCCTGGCCGACTACACCAGCCGTTTCGACTGCCCCGGCTTCGACGCCGCGCGCATCCGCGTGAGTGAAGACGAAATCGCCGCCGCCCTCGAAGAGGTCGGCCCCGACGACCGGGCCATCATTGCCGAAGCCGCCGCCAACATCCGCGCCTTTCACGAGGCGCAGAAGGAACGGTCGTGGTTCACCACCCGGCCCGATGGTTCGGTGCTTGGGCAGATGGTCACCCCCGTGGACCGCGCCGGGCTGTACGTGCCCGGCGGGCAGGGCGGCAACACCCCGCTGATCTCCAGCCTGCTGATGAACGCCATTCCCGCCCAGGTGGCCGGGGTGCCGGAAATCGCCGTCATTTCGCCGCCCCGCAAGGACGGCACGCTGAACCCGTTCATTCTCGCCGCCGCGCATCATCTGGGCATTACCGAGGTGCACCGCGCGGGCAGCGCCTGGGCCATCGCCGCCCTTGCCTTCGGCACCGAGACGGTGCGCCCCGTGGACGTCATCGCCGGGCCGGGCAACATCTGGGTGACCACGGCCAAGCGGCTGCTCATAGGCCGGGTGGGCATAGACATGATCGCCGGGCCCAGCGAGATACTCATCCTTGCCGACCACACCGCCCGCGCCGACTGGGTGGCCGCCGACATGCTGTCGCAGGCCGAGCACGACCCGCTGGCCTCGTCCATCTGCATCACCGATTCGCCCGCGCTGGTGGACGCCCTGAAGCTGGAACTGGCCGCCCAGTGCGACACGCTGCCGCGTGCGGACATTGCCCGCAAGGCGCTGGCCGACTGGGGCGCCATCGTGGTGGTGCCCGACATGGCCACCGGCGTCGCCATCAGCAACATGATCGCGCCGGAGCATCTGGAAGTGCTGACCAAGGATCCGTGGGCGCTGCTGGGCGCCATCCGCCATGCCGGGGCCGTGTTCCTGGGCGGCTGGTCGCCGGAACCGGTGGGCGACTACTACGCCGGTCCCAACCATGTGCTGCCCACCATGGGCACCGCGCGCTTTTCGTCGGCCCTCTCGGTGCAGACCTTCTGCAAGCGCACCAGCGTCATTTCGGCCACCGCCGCGTTCACGCGCGGGCATGCCGCGTCCATCGCGCGGCTGGCCCGGCTGGAAGGGCTGGAGGCGCACGCCCGCTCGGCGGAATCGCGCAACAGGTAGCGGCGGGCCGGGGG
>NZ_VRYY01000149.1 GCF_015731765.1 Nitratidesulfovibrio oxamicus | reverse complement strand
TTGACCGCCTGCCTGTCCGGGCCTCTGCCGGCACACGCCGCCCACGCCGCCCACGCCGCCCACGCCGTCGACACGGCTGCGGAACCGGCAACGCGCCAGTTCCAGGCCGTGGCACAGACAGGCACCCAGCCCGGGGCACAGGCTGGATTCCGGGCAGAAGCACCGGGCACCGCCAGCGTCACGCCAGAGTCCGTGGCCCGGTCTGTGGCCGATTCCGAGGCCCAGACCCTGGCCGACGCCATTGCCGCGCGCGGCGCGCAGAGTGGTCGCCACCTAGTGCTGATACTGCATTCCTACGAACAGGGCATGGGCCGGGTACGCGAAATCACCGACACGGTGGAGCGCATGCTGGCCCCCATGGACAACCATATCGCCCTGCGCGTGGAAAACCTGGATTCCAAGCGCGTGCACACCCCGGAATACCTCGAATCCTTTGCCGCCGTGCTGGCCCTGAAGTACGCGAGGCGCACCCCCACCCTCATCCTGACCAGCGACGACGACGCCCTCGACTTTCTGGAAGCGCACCACGCCGCGCTGTTCCCCGGCGTGCCCGTGCTGTTCTGCGGGGTGAATCATCCCCACGACAGCCTGGCGGCGGCCATCCCCCGGCTATCGGGCGTGCTGAGCACCTTTTCCGCCCGCGAAACCGCCCTGGCCATGCTGGGGATGCACCCCGGCACGCGGCACATCTACCTTGTCAACGACCACACCGAAACCGGACGGGCCGTTGCCCGCGACGTACAAAGGCAACTGGCAAGCCTGCCCGACGGCGTGCAGGTGCATGAATTTCCGCCCCTGCCCTTCGACGACCTGCTCTCGCGGCTGGCCACCCTGCCGCCGGACGCGGCGGTGCTGCTGGGCGTGTATTTTTCCGACAGCGTGGGCTACGCCACCACCTTCGAGGACATGGGTGCGCGCATCGCCGCCGCCGCACGGGTGCCCGTGCACTGCCTTGTGGATTTCAACCTGAACGGCGCCACGGTGGGCGGCAAGGTGTCCGGGGCGGCCTTTCAGGCAGAGGCGCTGGGCCGCATGGCCCTGCGGGTCATTTCCGGCACGCGCGTCGAAGACGTTCCCGTCCAGACCGAAGGAGTGAACCGCTACGTGTATCGCGCCCCCGCGCTGAAGCGGTGGGGCATCTCCGAAAGCCGCCTGCCGTCAGGCAGCACCGTGATCGACCGCACCTTCTCGCTCTACCGGGAGTACCGGACCCAGATCAACGTGCTGATCCTGTTCGTGGTCTCGCTGGCGTCCACCATTGCCGTGCTGGCCTACATGATGCGCCGCCGGGCCGCATCGGAACGGCAACTGCGACGGCTGCGCAACCTGCTGGCCAACACCCTGGATTCCATGCCCTCGGTCATCGTCGGGGTGTCGCCCGAAGGGCTGGTTACCCACTGGAACCGCCACGCGGCGGACGCCACGGGACAGGAAACCCATGAAGCCGTGGGCCGCCCCCTGGGCGAGGTGTTTCCCCGGCTGGAAAAACTGAAGCCGCTGGTATTCGAGGCGCTGGAAGGCGGCCAGGTGCGTGACGGCCAGCGCCTGCTGCGCCACGATGGCGACATGGTGCGCCACGAGGACGTGACGGTCTTTCCCCTTGTGGCCAACGGCACGCAGGGCGCAGTCATCCGCGTGGACGACGTGACCGAGCGCGAACGCATCCGGGAAATGATGATCCAGACGGAAAAGATGCTGACCGTGGGCGGCCTTGCGGCGGGCATGGCGCACGAGATCAACAACCCCCTCGGCGGCATCCTGCATGCGGTGCAGAACATGCGCCGCCGGGTGGAGGCGGGGCGGCCCGACAACGAAGCCGCCGCACGCGAGGCCGGGTTGAGCATGGACCAGGTGCGCGGCTATCTGGAGCGGCGCGAGATATTGCGCATGCTGGAAGACATTGCCGCTTCGGGCGCGCGGGCCGCGCACATCGTGGCCAACATGCTCGACTTCAGCCGCCGCACCGACGGCGCTTTCGTGCCGCAGGACCTGCACCGGCTCATCGAAAACACCCTGGAACTGGCCGCCAACGATTACGACCTGAAGAAACTCTACGACTTCCGCACACTGCGCGTCGTGCGCCACTATTCCCCAATGCTGCCGCCAGTGCCCTGCCTGCCCACAGAGGTGGAGCAGGTGCTGCTGAACCTGTTCAAGAACGCCGCCCAGGCCCTGGCCAGCATGCCGCCGCCCGATGGCGCACCGCCCACCCTGACCATCCGCACCGAACGTCACCACGACCTGGTGGCGGTGACCGTAAGCGACAACGGGCCGGGCATGACGCCCGAAGTGCGCGCCCGCGTCTTCGACCCCTTCTACACCACCAAGCCCCCCGGCGAAGGCACCGGACTGGGCCTGTCGGTGTCGTATTTCCTGATCACCCACAATCATGGCGGCAGCTTTGCCCTGCACTCCGAACCGGGCAAGGGGGCGCATTTCACGTTCACCCTGCCCCTGCGGCAGCGCTAGGGTTTGCCCTACGGCGGTCACTGTCGGCATGGAGGGGCCTGCGCACGGGCCACCCCCTGTGCCCGCGTATGCCATGGGCAGCGGGCGCAGGCACGGCAACATCCGTGGTGGTGCACGCCTGCACCCGAATCCGCCAGATTCGTCAAATCCGCAGGCCCGCCGAACCCGCAGGGCCGCCAGACCCGACGCGTGCCGGGACGCCCGCTGCCCACGCACTTGCCGGACGTCCGTGACGTGCGCCCCTCATATCTCGCCGCCCCGGCACGGCGCCCCGCCCGTGTCCTGCACCTGCCTCGCCTGACACCTGCCTGCGTGCGCCATGGACAGCCCCCCTTCGCATGCACATATTCCGGAAGACACGGTCCACTTGACCGCCGCCCAGTTCGAGGTTCATTGAATCCTCGGCCCGTCCCGGAACATCCCGGCTCACCCGGCTCACCCGGCTCACCCGGAGCATGGGGGGGGGCGGGACCGCACAGCACCAGCCGGGCCGGGAACACAGACGGCGGCCAGCCGCCCGCCCGCAACGGCCATCCCCTGCAGCGAGGCAAAGGATATCCCATGACCGTCCGCATCGCATGTTCACGCCCCTCAGGCCTCCCGCGTCTGCTGGCCAGCCTGCTCGTCTGCCTGCTCTTTCCGGGCATGCTGCTGGCCTCGGGGTGCGCCCCGCGCATGAAGGCCGACGTGCAGGCCGTGTCGGCCCCCGGCTTCCGCAAGGCCGGTCAAAGCTACGTGCTGGCGCCCGGCGCCGCCCTATCCACGCTGAACGCCATCAACGCCGACATGTTCCGCCAGTCCACGCAGCGGCTGCGTGCCGTGCTCACCGGGCACGGCTACCGCGAGGCCCCCAACCCCGAGGCGGCGGACATGGCCGTGGTGGTGGAATGGAAGGTGGACGGCCCGAACGAGGTGCCGGACCCCTCGTACTCATCGCGCCCGTCCGTGGGAGTGGGCATCGGCTACGGCTCGCGGCCATGGTACGGCGGGGCCTACGGCAGCCGCTACGGGGGCTGGGGCTACGGCGGCTATCGCGGGTTCGGCACCGGCTACGGCTACCCGCCACCCATGACGGTGGTGTACACCCGCACCCTGTCCGTAGAGGCGCGTGACCTGCGCTCCGGTCGCGCCATCGCCCCGGAAGCGCCATCTTCGGTCCCGTCCGGGCAAGAGACGCCCGAATACGCCAGACCGCCCTACGGCTCCCCCATCGGCACGGTGGAGGGCCTGCCCCCCCAGACCGAACTGACCGGGCCGGTATTGTGGAAGGTGGTGGTGTCCAGCACGGGCAGTTCGCGGGACATCCAGGGCGCCCTCCCCGCGCTCACCGTGGCGGCCTCGCGTTGGATCGGCATCACCGCCAACGTCAAGGTGGCCGTGGACGACGAATTCAACGTGACCATCCTGGGGCAATAGAAAAGCCGCATCAGCGCGAAGGCACATGCCAATGCCGCGTGGCCGGGCGACATCCGCCGCCCGGCCACGCATGTTGCGGAATTTCGTTTCGGTCGCACCCGCTTCCGGCTAGTGCCCGCGCTCCGGCCCGTCTCCACGGGCTCGGGCAACACCATTCGGGGCCGTTCCGGCAGTCCCCCCGACCGGGGCAGCCCCGTGCGAGGCCGCTTCACGCCCGCCCCAAAACCATCGCCGCACCGCCTCGGGATCGGCCCGATACGTTCCGTCCGAGCATCTGCGGGCAGGAAATCCATCCTCCCGAATCCAGCGCTTCACCGCCCCCTGCCCCGCGCCCACGGCACGGCCGATGGCGTCCAGCCCGACCAGCACAAAAGGCACGGGCGGCAAGGGCGACTGGCCGTGCACCCGCCCCCATGCCGGCCCCCGCCCCGTGACCGCATGCTGCGCACCGCCCCCCCATCCCAAAGGCCGTGAAGCCTCCTGGCGAACGTCCATGGACCGTGGCTCACCACACCCGCAGATGCCACGGTGCATCAACGCCATTTCCGTAACATGCCCGTTCACAAGCCCTTGCTGCGGCTGCTGCGCGCCCTGCATGCGTTCTTCCTCCCGGTTTCGCGGCACTTCGGGCCACGGCTGACGTTGCCTCGCGGGCGACCGGCTGCGGTCGCCTTCCTCACGCACATGTTGTGCGCACCTCAGTGCATTCGTCCCGACGGCATGCCCGGCACGCCTCCGGCCATCTCCGGAGCCCGCCGCCACGCAAGCGGCCACGCCCCCGCTTCGTCCCCGGCCTGCTCATCCGTCCCCCGACCGAAAAGCTCCGCTCTGGCGCACCGTGCCTTGGAATGGAGTGTTTCGGCGCGTGCGGTGTGCATCGCGCCGGAAAACGCGGCGGGGTTGACTGGCGCATGCAAGCGCGCATGCACGGGCGGCCCGGAACGCCTGTCATCCTCCACGGCCTGGACCAACCACGCCGCCACCACGGCGCTGGCTTCTCCCTCTTGCGCGCAGGCCAGCAACTCCCCTTCCACATGCACCAGCATGCCGCGCCGCAACCGCGCAAGGCACCATGCGGCCTGGTCACCGGTGACGCGCACCCGGTGCCGCTGGCCCGCGTCGTTTTGTCCGGCACCTTCGGTGCTGACGGAAAACAGCACGCAATCACCGATCGTGCCGGTTCCTGGCCGGGGCGCGGCCATCACGCGCCCGAGCAGCATCACTCTGTTCACAGCCGCCATGCGGCATCCTCCTCTGCGACGGTCGCGTCGCACCAGCCGCATCGCGTTGCTCACGCGGATCGGCATATCCCGTACCGGCGCGGGGCGCTCCGGACGGCGTCCTCGCCGTGTGGCGGCCAACCGGCACGATCCCCTCGCCGGTAACGACCGCTCGCCCTTCGGCGAGCCTCAGAATCCAAGCACCATGTCCGGCATGCGGAACAGGTCGCGGCCATAACAATCCGGCGGAATGTCCCCCGAGGCCCACGGATCTTCGAACAACCCGTGGTCCATGCCATGTGCCGCCGCCTCGCACCCGGGACCGCAGAACCTGTCCCGCAGCGTGGCCGGGGTGAACCTGCACCCGCACACGGCGCAGTCGCGCGGCTGCGGCCTGGCCTGCCCTGCGGCGGCC